>CALLBC010000019.1 GCA_938001965.1 uncultured Bdellovibrionales bacterium
AAAATATTTGGGTTTTTAGCTAAAAGCTGTCTTTCGTACTTCGATAATTCCAACATATTCTGTACTCCATATAAAGCAAAACCCCATCTTATCACAGATGGGGCTTTTTTTATTGTGTCCCAGTTTTGGGGTACAGATCAATTCTAGTGGCTTTTTTTATTAACAGTAGTAATTAATTACCTTCTTCTAGGTTTGCGCGGTTTACGAGGTCTACGCTCATCTCTTCTGTCTCTTCTTCTATCTGGTTTTGCACGATCTTGTCCGCGTCTTCTACGCTCGCGCTTAATGCGATCTCTTTCACGCTGTCTACGTTCACGTTCGATGCGATCACGGCGGGCACGCTCTCTACGCTCACGTTCAATGCGATCACGGTGGATACGGTCACGATGTCTTTTATTGTGGCGAATAGCTTGGTTAATCTCTGGTAAGAAAACATTGTGAAGTTCGTTTAAAACGATTCTTTCATATCTGCAAAGATCTCTGTTCCAGTTTCTAGTACCACAGTTTAATTCATAACGACGGTTATCTCTTTCGTTAATGTCAGCTAAGATGGCACGTTTAACGTACATTAGGCGTCCATTAAAGTGATCAATATTTCTTTTGGCAGTTCTTTTTCTAACTCTTTCTACTCTGCAAAGATTATTATTAGAGTTTTCGTAACGACAATTAAGATCCCTCATTCTTTGTCTTGGAATATCAGCTAAGTCTTGAAGCATTTCTAAGCCAAGTGCTCTGTGACTACCGTGATGACCATGGTGGTGTGAACCATTGTGCGCTAAAGCTGGCACAGCCATTAGCATTAGCGATAATAACATAATTAATTTTTTCATTCGGACCCTCCCTGTAAAAGTCTTTATCTTTGGTTTAAAAATAAGTTATAATTATAGGCATTGGATGTCAAACTGAGGAAGTCCATAAGTATTTGTAAATACGAGCTTTTTAAGTTGATTCCAGTGACTTTTTGCCACTACTAAACTAAGAAATGGTGCCAAATTAAGCAGTTGTAAAGCTTAAAACAAACCTACTCGCCAGGCATTATGACACCTTTTATTTTATTGAATTGGCAATTTTTCTGATTAATTGGTGGATATTTGTATAGGTTTTTCATTTTACTAGTAAATAAAGTTGTATTCTAAATAAACGAGCTGCTCGGCAGGTTAATTATGCAATTAGCTTTGTGGCTAGTAACATCAAGATTGCTTTGTGGGCAATGACTATAGGGGTCTAATTGGTGTATTGGAGTCCAAGCCGGACGAACACTAATTGATTTATCATTAATTATTTTTAATGTTTCAAGAAGTAACTCATGATTACAATCTTGTAATTCCACAGCATTTAGCCAATGATTGGCTGTGGACCATTCTTGATCTCCGAGAAGGCTAATATTATTTATATCAGAAAACAAATTTTTGTAACTTTGGAATAACTTTCGTTTTTTGTTTAATATTTCAGGAAGCTGTTCAAGTTGTGCTAAACCAACAGCAGCATTAATATTAGCCATTCTATAGTTATACCCTACTTGATCGTGGTTATATAAATAGGGGTGAGGTTTCTTTGCTGTTGTGGAGATATGGCGAGCTGTTTCAGCAAGCTTTTGATCATTAGTGACCACAACACCTCCAGCTCCACAGGTTGTTATTTTATTGCCATTAAAACTAAATACACCGCCTGCGCCATAAGTGCCAACATGCTGACCAAGGTACTTAGTTCCTAAAGCTTCAGCGGCATCTTCAATTAATAGAATCCCAAACTCATCACATATATTTTTACATTCTTTTAGCTGAGTAGACTTACCAAAGGTGTGCATAACAACTAAAGCCTTAATGGGATTGCCAGTTTTTTTATTAATGCATTGATTGTTTTTAAGTAAACAAATTTCAGTTAAATACTTTTTTAACTTAATTGGATCCACAGTTAGTGTTGAATTGTCGGCAATATCCACAAAGTGGGGGGTCGCATTGCAATAAGAAATGGCGTTCACTGTGGCTATAAAAGTAAAGCTTTGGGTGAGGACTTCGTCACCAGGTTCAATTCCTGCAGATAAATAAAGTGTATGAAGGGCGGATGTGCCCGTGCTTGTGGCTATGGCGTACTTAGCCCCACTGATCTCTTTAATTTTATCTTCGAAGGCTGTTACAAACTTTCCAGCAGTGGATACCCATCCTGTTTCTATACATTCAGTAAGGTATTTAAGCTCATTGCCTTTTAGCTCTGGTTCACATAGGCCAACCCGTTGTGGAAAACGTTTTTCTAATACAGAAACAAAATCGGCGTAAGGGAAAATCAATGTATAATCCTGGTTGAAGTCTATAGTATTGATTTTAGCAGAGTCAGATATAGTTTTTAAAGGGGTAAAGTGTATTCCTAGACCGCTTAATTAGAGTTTTCAGTCTCGGTGTCGCCATCATCGCCAATGGCCTCAACGGGGCAGCTTTCTAAAGCTTCAACGCAAGCCTCATGCTCTTCATCGTTTTGGGGTTGTTTTGTAACAAAAGCGTGGCCATCGTCTTCATCCATACCAAAGTGATCTGGGGCTGCCATCACGCAGGCATCACAGGCAATGCACTCTTTGTCTACGTAGTACTTGCCGGCAATGTTCTCTTCAAATTTATTGGTTTTATCAGCCAAAATTGATGCCTCTGTATGATGGGTTTAGAATTAGTTGAGGTAATTAATATCATCATTTAATAGTGTAGAGCAAGTATATAGTATCTTTAGGTAAATAGAAATTACAGATCTACAGGTCCACAGTTGCATTTTAAGCTGATTCTAGTTAGATTGCCTCTAATTTCAAGGTTAATAGGTGGGTAATGGATTTTATTAAAGAAACAGGAAGACGAAGAACTTTCGCCATTATTTCCCATCCAGATGCTGGTAAAACTACAATCACAGAGAAAATTCTATATCAAGGTGGAGTGATTCGCGAAGCCGGTGAGGTTAAGGGGAAGTCAGGCACCAAAGCAGCCACTTCTGATTGGATGACCATGGAGCAAGAGCGTGGTGTATCAATCACATCCAGTGTTATGCAGTTTGATTTTAGAGGCTTGCGTGTAAACTTGCTAGATACTCCTGGCCACAAAGACTTTGGAGAAGATACCTATAGAACACTGATCGCTGCAGATTGTGCGGCCATGCTTATTGATTCAGCCAAGGGTGTGGAAAATCAAACAAGAAAGCTTTATGAGGTTTGTAAGCTTAAAAAAATGCCAATATTTACTTTTGCAAACAAGATGGACCGAGAAGGTAAAGAAGCTTTAGAGATTGTGGATGATGTGGAAAGTACCTTAGGTATTAAATGTTATCCCGTGACTTGGCCAATTGGGATGGGAGATTTATTTGCTGGGCTATATCACCGGCTTGAAAATAAAGTTTATCATTACACCAAAGGTAAAGTTGAGCCAGAAATTTTTGATGTAACAGGTTGGCAAGATGAGAAAATAAAAGCCATTTGTCGCGAAGACTTTATCTACGATAAGTTTTTAGAGGAGATGGAACTTCTTGAAATTGCCATTGACCCATTTAGCAAAGAGGAGTTCTTACAAGGTAAGGTTTCCCCCATGTCTTTTGGAAGTGCAAAATTTAATTGGGGTGTTGATATTTTTTTAGAAATCTTTGCTGATTTTGCACCACCACCATTGCCGAGATTAAATAGAGCTGGTGAATTAATAGAGCCTGAAAATAAAAAATTCTCTGGGTTTGTTTTTAAAATTCAAGCTAACATGGACCGGAAGCACCGTGATAGGGTTGCCTTTGTTCGAGTTTGCTCTGGGCAGTTTGAGCGCGGAATGAAAGTTCTCCATGTAAGACTTAAAAGAGATATACGCTTATCCTATGCAACACAGTTTATGGCTCAAGATCGCGAAACTGTTGAAGAAGCTTTTCCAGGTGACATTGTTGGTGTTACTGATACGGGTAATTTTCAAATTGGCGATACAATTACTTCTGGGCAAAAATTTATGTACCCTGATATGCCTAGGTTCTCACCTGAGGTTTTTGCAAAGTTAAGCATTAAAGATCCACTTAAGCGTAAGCAAATGCAAAAAGCAGTATTACAGCTAGGTGAAGAAGGGACAGTGCAAATATTTGTGGACCCTTTTGTAGGTATTCAAGATCCAGTGATTGGTGTTGTCGGTGAGTTACAGTTTGATGTATTACTTTATAGGCTCAATGATGAGTATGGTTTAGATGTAAAGCTAGATCGCCAGCCTTTTGGTGTTGCTAGATGGGCTCATAAAAAAGATGGGTCAGAAATTGGAAAATCAATTAACGGCGGAACATTATATAGAGATATAGCTGAAAACCCAGTAGTTCTACTTAATCGTGAATGGGACTTAAGATGGATTGAAAAGGAAAATCCAGATCTAGAGTTTAAATCAACGGCGGGTCTATAGTTATGTCTAAAGTAACGCTTATTGGAGTTTGTGGTGGAAGTGGTTCAGGTAAAACCACCTTAGCCAGGCAATTACAAAAATTTTGGGGCTTTGAGAACTCGGGTATTTTATTTCAAGATGCCTATTATATTGATCAAAGTGATAGTTTTGATCATGACGGAGGATCTATTAACTATGATCATCCCGATGCTTTAGATTTTGATTTAATGTACGAAAACTTAGTAAACCTAAAAGCAGGAAAGAGTGTAGAGATTCCTATTTATGATTTTGAAACTCATAAACGTAAAGAAGAACGACTATTCTTTCCCAAAAAACCTATTATTCTAGTTGATGGTATTTTACTTTATTCTCAACCCAAAATTGTATCTATCCTTGATTATCAAGTTTTTGTAGACACTCCAGAGAAAACTCGTTTAGATAGAAGAATAGATAGGGACACCACTGAACGTGGACGAACAAAAGAAGGCGTTCTTAGCCAATTTTTTGCCCATGTAAAACCAATGCACGATGAGTTTATTGAGCCATATAAAAATTGTGAAGTTGTTGTTTCTGGCTTAAACCCTATAGATGAGTTAGTTCAAAGCGTATCAAAATCTATCAACTTTTTGTAAAGTAATTAATCAGTTTAAGT
>CALLBC010000020.1 GCA_938001965.1 uncultured Bdellovibrionales bacterium
GAATCAATTTAGTACTTCACCCATTGGGTGAGTTTTTAACCGATCATTAAATCGTTTATTTTGTAATAGCTAATTGAGAGAGCAGGCTTTTTAAGTCATTTCTAAATTCTGATTAGGGTTTTTACTGTTTAGTTTTTATGAAACTTTATGCAAAGCCTTACTCATTATTGCACCCATATCACGATGTTCTTTATACACAGATTTTAAATATTTTGTGTAGCCTATGGCATCTGACTGAGCGATATGAACATACTTCATAGTAGTATTCCATGAGCTATGACCAAGAATTTTTTGTAGTACCGCAGGTGGCGTATAAAGCGCCATTGCTGTTGCAAAAGTATGTCTCAAAGCATGAAATGATACTTTCTTTAAACCAGCACGGTTACAATAAACATAAAAAGTATTCTTCCACATTGGTGACTTGATAGAACCAAATACCAAATCTTCTGGGTCTAAATGTTTTTTAGTCTTCATCATAGATAAAACGACCTCATCCATTTCAACACACCTAACATTCTTACCTTTAGTTCTTTGTGCTTGCTCACCTTGGGTTTATATTAGCCAACATCGTTTCTTTTAACCTAGGATTTAAAAATTCTGCTGGAATGAGTGATGGATTAAAGACAAGCGGCTGGTACTCCTACTCGAGGAACCCTGTATACGTAACCACTATAATTGGTTTAATCGGAACTGTCTTGGCCTTACCTATTATAGAAATATTTGTTTTTTCTACAATCTGGACTGTCTCTTATGTAGCCGCCCCGTTTATTGAAGAGCCTTGGCTTGAAAAAAAATATGGAAAAGAGTATCTTGCGTACAAGAAAAAGGTTGGTAGTTTTTTTTGGAAACTTTAAATTTAATGTTAATTCCCAGACTCGTGTTTTATAATATATAGGATAATAGAAAATGGCTGATAGCTGCTGTTCAGGTAAAGATAGTGAAATAGAGATACTTGCATCTAAGCAAGCGAAGGCCCTTTGGATTGTATTGACCATCAATTCAGTTATGTTTTTTGCTGAGTTTTTTTTAGGCTGGCTATCTAACTCAACAGCACTGATAGGAGATTCACTAGATATGCTTGGTGATGCCTTAGCCTACGGAACTAGTATCTACGTGGTTAATAAAAGTCTTTCCCATAAAATCAAAGCGTCACAATTTAAAGCATACCTAATGGTTATTTTAGGTTTAGTCGTCTTCTCTAGAGCCATTTATAGGTTCTTTTACCAAGTTGTTCCTGAATTTGAAGTTATGGCATACACAGGGCTACTGGCACTCCTTGCCAATGCAATCTGCCTATGGTTACTAACTGCTCATAAAGATGATGACATCAATTTTGCATCCGTATGGATTTGCTCCAGAAATGATATTGTCGCGAATTTGGGAGTATTATTGGCCGCTGGACTAGTTTTCCTTTTTAATAATTCTTGGCCGGATTTGATAATAGGATTTATAATTACGGCTCTTTTCTTAAAGTCTGGAGTTGGTATTCTGAAAAATGCAAGAACTCAATCTAAACTTTCTACACTAAACCCAAACAGAACTAGCCTGCCAAGGAGATAATTTATTTTAGTAATCACGACTCTAAATATAGTTAAACACAATCAATTAATTCTAGTATTCTAATTTAGATGAATTACCTGAAGGAACAATAATGCTAAAAGCACTATGACAAGTCTAATGCTCAAAATTATCCTATGCCTATCAAGTAAAGCACTATTTTATTTTTTAAAATATTTTGTTGCCCTAGCATTCCCTTTTCTTTCTATCAAGTTTATCTCTTCTAGTCTTTTCAAGTCTCGTAAAGCTGTCTTTTTCGTTACTCCCCAACTTTTAGAGTATGTCGCTACATCTGTATATTCATTCCGAATATCCCTTAAGAATATAGTTTGGCGATGATTCAGACTGAACTCAGCCAAAGAATTGCCTAACTCTATTCTTTCATCATTACCTGAACGGTCACTAATGACATTGTCATTTTTAGATTTTATTACCACTACTTTTTTACTTACACTAATTTCTAAGAATACAATATCACTTTCAAGACCATACGAATTCTCATTATTTATTATTAAATGGTCATTTTCCCCAAATAACGACCTTAATCTTTTAATATTAGTATAAATTAACGAATCATGCCTAAGAGAGTCATACTCATACCCCCAAATCACCTCAATAATTTCTTGTTTAGACTTTGTTCCACCAGACAAATAGTTAAGTATCTTTATCTGCAAAGGACTTAATCCTTCATCTAACTTAACCAATCCGTTTAGATCTTTGATTATAACTATATTTAAATGTGAATGATAAATAATATACTTTTTATTTGTCAAAAGCTTTAATTCTAAAGGCAACAGGCTCAAAATATTAGACTTAATAATTTTAACTAATTTCTCATTACCTTCTAACTTTTCGATGCTATCAAAAATATCTCCTAATAAATCGTCACCTACATTATATTTGATGCTGCCTTTATTTTTCCTACTCTCTATCCTTTTACTTAAATAAGAATCAGTTTTTTTTAGCATCTTATCTTTATCTTTTTGAATAGCACTGTAATCCTTTCCTAATCGTTGCAAAATTGAGATGCGTAAACCCATAATCGGCATCAACAGGCTGGAGTCAACTCTCTTGTCCAAATTATTTTGGGCTACAGTTAATAGCGCTAAAGCCTCCATATATTGCCCTCTAAAGATCATAATTGTAGACAATACAATATTTAGCTTCGCTACTTTTCTTTTGTTTTCATTCTCATAGATAATCTCATAGTTTTCAGAAAGGTAGTCTTGAGCCATTTGGTAACAACCCTTAATTAAAAGTAAATTTGCTATTTGAAGTACAATTTCTGAACAACTATAGTCATTTGACCTAGGGGTCTCAGATAGAGCTTTTTTTAATACTAAAATATTTTTATCAAAATCAGACTCATGCTCACATTCATACAACACTATTGAGTTTTTAATAGAAAAACCTAAATTTTTAAAATTAAAATTTTCACAAATTTGAAAGCCTTCCTTAAGACGTTTTAAACCCAAATGAATTTTACCAAGTTGAACTAAATTATGCCCCTGAATATCTAATGCAAGTGCTTTTAGTAATTGAAACTCTTTTTTAGTTTTTACAGATGCTGAAAATGACAATTCAGAGTATTTAAAACTAAGAGAATACTTAGAGAAAAAATAGTAATAAAAGCTTAACCCTTGATAAATAAAAAATATAGTTTCTGGAGTAAATTTACTCTCATCTAGTTCATCAAAATTTTCATCCAGTAACTTTTTACCTTTTGTATAGTTGGATGTCCTTATATAGCTAATGGCTATATGAAACTTTGCTATAATTTTATCTTCTTGTGGCAATGTATCTATATACTCTTGATAAAGAGAGCGTGCCTCATGATGTTTAGCTATAAATACTAATCCGCCCAATTTATAGCATAAGCCACTGATAGTCGAACCAAGGCTAGCAGCTTCTTTATATTTTCCCTTAAAATACAATGACTTAGCTGTTTTTACAGATGTGCTGGGTCGTTTTTTAAATCGAGACATATCAAGACATTTATAACAGAAGCTGTTCGTGGTTTGCAACAACTTAATCACTTATCTTATTTCAGAAGCATACAACAAACGACAAGGAGGAATGTATGAAGAAACTAATTATATCAATACTACTCATCGGATTATCAATGCCAGCATTTGCATCTAGAGGAGGACATAGCGACAGAAGTAGAGGCTCAAAAAACCTTGATTTCAAAAATAGCCAAGCCGGTTTTATTTACGAATCTACAGAATACGCTCTATTACAACTGTACAGATCACAGCCAGAACTAAAAAATGCCATTAAAGGTTCATATGCAGAAATTACCGACACAGACACCTCAAGAGTATATATTGAGACTACAATATCTGAGCAATCAATTGATTTTACGTGCTTGCGCTTTGATGACTGGTCAAAAAGTGGAACTGTTTTAAAAAAAGAAGTCCGTTGCCAACCAGCCCAATAACCTAAAGAGGGCCTGCAGATACTTGAAAGGCCCTCAACTCAACCTTTACTCCAAGGGCATTAAAACAATTATGAAAACTAAATATTTATTTTTTATTTTGATACATATTTTATTTTTAAAGGCTGAAGCCTCTGCACAAAATAAAGGCATCAGCGTAATTGACCTAGTCACAATAAAAGAATCTCATGAGTCTAAAATACTTATAAACAAACTTTTAAGACAAAACTCAAACAACCTTAACGCATATATCGCTAAAGGAATTTGGTTAAGAAACAATAATAATTTTCCAAAGGCCATAAATCACTTCCAAAATGGAATAGACAAATTTAAAAGCAACAAAGAATTAATCAAACAAAAACTTATTACTTTAGAACTGGGGGGCTTATATCAGCCAGCCTTAGAGCTTGTCGTAAAAAATAAAAATATTTTTAATCAAAAAGACATTAACTATTATAAATTATTACTCATTGATCAGCTTATTCGCTGGGAAAGAAAAAGAACTTCACTCGATGATCAAGTTAATAAAAATAATATTAGAAAAATCACTCAGCTAATAAGAAGTTTTAATACTTACAGCCAACAGTTAGAAGTGAGAAAAATACTACTTTGCATACTGAAGTCAGAACATAGTGATGCAATAGCCAAGTACAAAAGAATTAATAATCATAATACACCACTATGGTTCAGAGCGTGGATTGCTGAATCTTATTACATTAAAAAAGAATATAATAAAGCGTTAAATTTGTTAAAACTTAGAACGAATGAGGTCGATACAAAAGAAAGTCTTTCAATTAGATTAAAGACCTTAGCTGCTTCAGGTAGTAAAAAACAATTTTACAAAACTTATAATCATTTTAAAGCCCTAGTTGGCCCTGAGTATCTAAATGCTCAGGGACTAAGTTCTAAAAACTGGGAGCGCCTTTATACCGATCTTGAATCTTATTGGTTTGAAGCTAGTTCTGGAAATTACAAGTATGCTATAGATAGACTTACTACACTCGTCGAAAAAGCCCCACTCAACACCTCAATAAGAGAGCAGTTATCTGAAACAAAAAGATGGCAAGGTCAAACCAATCAATCCATTGCAGAATATAAAAAAACCAAAGCACTTAACCCAAAAAGTTCATCTACACATATTGGGCTCACAAATGCCTACCTTGATAACTTTGATTTCAAAAGTGCATTTATAGAAAATAAAAACATTAAAGTCGTCCCAAGAAAATCTAGCTATATCAAGGTGCAAGATCGTTTTAGGCTTTTAAATTCAAATTACATTTATACAAATTTAAACTTCTTTAACTCAGGACCAAATAATAAAGACCTTTCAGCCTCTTTTGGCCTTGAAAGTAAACTTATTTCTTATAATTTGCCCTTACAATTTATACTTTCTAGACACCAAAAAAGTGAACAACAAAACAACATTAACAATAAAATAAACTGGAGTGATTTAGGGCTTAAAGCCACACTTCCTTTAAAAACTCAACTTTTAGCTATAGGTCATTTCCCTGATAGCAATACCTTTAAAAATGGCTTTTCTTTTCAATCGGTATCAACCCCTGTAGATGGTTTTAATCTTGGAATGGAGTACAAAAAAAACGATTATAACCTAGCGACTTACATACTAAAACAAAAAATTGTCAATGACACTGTGGCTTTAAAAAGCCATATAACAATACGAGAAAACATAAACTCGAATATTTATTATAAAAAATTAAATTACTCTGACACAAATAATAGTGAGCTCTATAGCATTGATACCAATGTAAGACTTAATAGCCATGTTAACCGCAATACATGGCTACATTTTGGAGTAAACTCTGAATCCTACTCACTTAAGAGAACTAATTACTTTAGCCCTGAACAAAAAACAAATTACAATTTAAGTCTAAAACAAAGTTGGATCAACAATATTACTTTTTTAAAACAGTTTGAAAATAGTTTTGAGTTTGGCACAAGACTCATAGAACAAAAGGACTATAAAACTCAATCAACTTTAACATTTAAGCATGATCTCTCACTTGAACTAAAACAAGGAACTAAGTTCAACCTTAACTCAGCTTGGGCTGAAGACTCATATGACGGTCAAAAAGAAACAGCGTTCAATATCAACCTTAATATAAGTGTCCCAATGTCAGGAGGTCTTAAGTGGTAAAAGTTATATTAGCATTTATATTTTGTTCTTTAAGCCTTCATGCTAAAGAATTAAAAAAAACAGACTATACCGTTATTTGCTATCACGACTTTATAAAAAATCATGATGGAAATAGTTACAGCGTATATATAGCTAACCTTATCGAACAATTTGAATACTTAAAAGCCAACTACAATGTTATTGGCTTTGAAGATGTGATTCTAGCAAATAAAGGGCTAAAAAAATTGCCACCAAAGGCCGTAGTCCTCACAGTTGACGATGGACTTAAGTCATTTGAAACTATTTTTTTACCGCTACTTAAATTATACAACTTCAAAGCAACTTTTGCGGTTGTTGGTAAATGGAGTGACGAAGGAAAAGTCTCTGGTTACTCAGCATATAATTTCAAAGAACCAGATATTGCTAATTGGGAACAACTAAAAGAACTTTCAAAATCTAAATTAGTTCAAGTAGTTTCTCACTCATATGATTTACATAATAGTGTTATGTTCAACCC
>CALLBC010000021.1 GCA_938001965.1 uncultured Bdellovibrionales bacterium
AAAAGAGCTTGGGTTTTAAATACGGACTTAGATATTAAAGTCTCTCAAGTTGTTGTTGAAGTCACCATCCCAGTGTCTTATGAAGTTAAAAGAGTTTTCCTTGGCAGTAGTAAAGCTGATAAAGTAGTTGGTAGTTCAAAAAACTTTAAAGTAAATGGCCAGGTGGATACTGTTGCTGTTACAGCCAGTAGGGAAAGTATTACATTGACTGGGGTAACAGTTTATTTTTCAGATGGATCATCTGAGAATGTACCGAATGTTCATACTAAAGTTTCAAAAAATTCAAGGGCAGTAATTGTAGAAGTAAAAAGGCCATTCAAGCGTGCTACTTCTGTAACGGTTTGGGCAAAATCTAGAAAATTACTTGGTAAAAGAGGAAAAATGAATGTTTCTGTGGATTACATCACTTCAAGTATTGATTAAAATAGCAAATAAAATTAAATTAAATCTCGAAGCCCATATTTAGATATGGGCTTTTTTGTAAATTATGATGTTTTGGTGGTGATTATCCTTTTCTGTGAGCCATTATATCGAAATTTTAGATAAAAAATTCAACAGTAGTATATTGTGTGTGGCTTGGCAGGCTATAGTTAAAATCACTAGCCTTTAAAATAGATTTGTTTCTTGTTACAAAATTCTTATATATTTATTAAAACTTTGGATTGCTCATTAAATAGCTATGTCGTGAGTATAGTATTTTAAAAATTAAATTGATGAAATTTAGTAGGCATGTTCTCATATAATAATGAAATTTTTCATGTTAACATTAGCTTTGACTTTACCTATTAGCTTACAGGCAATGACTGAGCACTTGATTGGTGTTCCTCCTGGCATGGTGAAATATGAGATTTCTTTGGGTAACCAGTCTCGTTCCTTGCAAGTGGCAGGGACTCATAGGCCTGCAAGCTTAGTAATTAATGGTAGAAAGGCTGCGCTGACAAAGGTTAAAAAAACTAAATTGTTACCTGGTGTCTATGTGAATAATGAGCTGATAAGTACTAAGGGATCAACTGGACATTTTTATAAAGAGCTAGACCCAACAAAGGCAAATCAAAAAATAGTCATAGTAGATAAAAACACATATGAAGTGGTAATTAACTCTAAAAAAACATTTATTGAAAAAAGTATATTAAAAACAATATTTTTTAAAAAAGATGAAACTCCAAAATGGTCTGTTTCTGGGGTGTTGCCAAAAGGAACGGAGCTAATATTAAATGGAAAGAGTTTGCAAAGAAATAAAAATGATAAAGTTGAGGTTCCATTAAATTTAGAATCGGGTAAGCATTATTTAAACTTAAAAATAAAAGAAGGAAATAGGTTAAGAACGGTATACGTTCCTTATAAGGTCTCAGTAAAAGCAGGTAGTAAAAATGAATCATTTTTAACTATTGAAACAAAAAATAATAAAGGGACGGATACTGTTTGGGATGTTCCTTACTATGGTTTGAGATTGAATGCGAAAAGTCGACCTGGCACAGAGATAAGTGTGGGGAAACAAATGTTTTCAGTGGGAGAGAATGGGAATAGTGATGTAGAATTAGAGTTTGATTGTAATAAGAAAGTTCCTGATAAATTACTTTTACAAATAAATAGTTTATCTAAAAAAAATACATATTTAAAAAAAATAAAAAGTTCAGCTTGTAAGCGCTACGTAGAAAAAAATAATTCACGTATTTATTTTGGCTTAGGATTTGGGCATGTGGGGTTAGTATTTCCACAAGCAGGAAGCGAACGAACTTTATACTCAAAGCATATAGGTGTTGGTCCAAGGTTCTCATTAGGTATTCGCTTATATAAAAAATGGTATTTTGAAGTAAGAGGTTTTAAAACTCAATCTTTTCATAATTCTAAGGGAGATTATTTAAGTCATCTTGGTGGAGGGGGATATTGGCTTGGGTACCCCTATAGAGGTAAAGTATTTGCTGCCGTAGGCTTTATGAATTACTCGCCTTCAAGTTACAGAATAGGTGATGACCCTAATTTTTTTGGTTTTAATAATAAAAGGGCGACAACAATGGCTTTAGAAGGTGGCTACAGGTGGTTTGTTACTCCATCTTGGGCTTTAAACACCAGGTTAACTTGGGCACCTAAATTTTTAAGCTTTCAAAGCCAAGGGAAAAGACAATGGCCATTTCTAATCCTTGAGCCTTTTGCAATGGAGTATCATTTTTGATGAAGTTATTATTAATTATTTTTATTTCAATTTTTTTAGTTTTCTGTTCAAAAAAAGAAAAGCCTAGTACTGATTTGGTGACTACAGAAAGTACAGATTATAAAGCTCCAACTCCAGAGCCAGTTATAAAGGAGAAGGTGGTTCCTAAGGGGGATGCCAGTTACAATAGTTTAATTGGCGAGGTGACTCATAAAAGATCTAGTGAGGTGGTATGGGAGGAGAGCTCTTCTGACACAAATTTATTTTTAAAAGACTGGGTGAAGACAGGAGAGGACTCAAGTTGTGAAATTAGCATGAGTAAAAATCGAATTATAAAAATGTCTGAAAATTCAAGACTAATTTTATTAGATAAACAAGATAAAGAAAAAGTTAAAAGAGCAGTCATTGGAGTTTCTAAGGGTGATGTGGAAGGTAAAATCGAAGGTGAGCAAGGAGTTGACTCGCAAATTGTATTTAAGCTCCCTAATGCCTGGGTAAAAGTTAAGTCTTCACTTAAGCAAGGTGTGAAAAAAATATTCAGGATTAGTTTAACTAGTAATGAAATGAAAGTTCATGTGGAAGAGGGAGATGTTGAGGTTTTAACAAAAGGTAAGGTTTTAAAGTTAACAAAAAATAAAGTTTATGAAAAAAAGGTAGAGACAAAATTTGCTGATGTGGATTTTGAAAAACAAACTGAGCCACCAGCTGAGGTTGTAGAGGTAATAAAAAAACCTAAAAAAATAGTTAAGAAAAACATAATTAAGAAGTTTGTGATCACAACGCCCAAAAATGGCCAGGTTTTTGAGCAGGAAACTGTTAGTGTTCAAGGGCGAGTTCCTAGTGATCAGGAGTTAATATTCAAGGGAAAGACCATTAATATTACTAATAATAAGTTTAAATTTAATGTAAGTTTAAGGATGGGTATAAACACCTTAACTTTTCAAGTTATTGACGGACAAAAAGTAAACTACACAACTATAGAATTGGAACGTAAATGAGTTTAAATAAAAAAATTATTATTGCGCTGTATTTTGTCTTATTTGTGGGTGTTTTATTTTCATCAGTATTTCTGATTAGAGCCACCGTACTTGATAAGCAAAGCTATATGTATGACTTACAGTTATCAAATGGTGAAATGATTATTAATACTCTTAAAAATAAGAAAGGTTTAAATAATGACCAACTTGAGGCTGAGTTAAATGGGATCATAGAAAACTTTAGCGGTCTAAGTAATATGGGTGTTGGACTTTTTTATAAAGAGGGTAGTAAATCAACCATATTTAAAAAAGCTAATGGTGATTTATGGCCAGCTAGTATTGAAATACCTACTAACTATTGGCAAAACTCCGTAGCTACAAGCTCTCACCGCGAGGGCTTAATCAGAAGCCTTCTACCTATAGATGATAATCGAGCTTTAATCATTGTGTCTAAAGATGATCACATATTTAATATGGTGCTATCTTATCTTAAAAAAACTTTGCCATTTATTTTACTAATTATGGGTGTAGTAGGAATTTTTGGTTGGTTTTTTGCCACACGTTTAACTAAGCCCATTGAAAACCTAAATTCATCCACAAAAGAATTAGCTAAAGGTAAATGGTCCATAAAGGTGCCTAACACTAACACCACAGAAATTAATCAGTTGGTAGACTCCTTTAACCGTTTGGGTGGGCAGTTGTATGAGCGTGAGCAAGAGGTATTGGCGAAAGAGCGTTTGTCAGCCTTAGGTACTTTTAGTGCAGGTATGGCCCATGAGTTAAAAAACCCTTTAAATATTATTTCGTCCTACTCACAATTGTTACAACGTAAACTAGAAGATGGAAGTAAAGAAAAAAAACATGTGGATATAATTCACTCAGAGGTGCATCGTGCTACGCGAATCATTAATGATCTCATGAACTTTTCAAGACAGAAATCTCTGGCTGTGAAGCCTGTCAGTGTAAGTAGTTTTTTAGAGCAACTGGATAAAAATTTTAATTCCATAGAAAAAAATAAACACATAAACCTGTCACTTATATCTGAAGACTGTGAAAGTTTTAATATTGATGAAGACTTGTTTTTTCAAGTGGTTATTAACTTAGTCGAAAACGCCACTCATGTTTTAGAGGAAAATAAAACTGAAAGCCCAAAAATTGATGTAAAGATTTATAAGGACACTGATAACGTATTTGTAAGTATTAGAGACAATGGCCCTGGCATTCCAGAAGAGATCATACAAAAAATCTTTGAGCCCTTTTATACCACTAAAACTGTTGGCAAGGGGACTGGGCTAGGCTTAGCATATTGTCAGGGCATTGTTCAGCAGCATGAAGGAAATTTAAAAGTAAATAGCCAACCAGGAGAGACAGAGTTTCTAATCACTATACCTTCATAACTTTTTTTATATTAATTCAGAGATTATTTAGTTAAGCCGCATTCTTTTTAAGATCAATACTATATTTGTTAATCTTATACTGAAGAGCTCCGCGAGTAATTCCTAATGCTTTTGCTGTTTGAACTTGGTTATAGTTGTTATCAGAAAATGCCTTTAAGACCAGTCTTTCTTCCAGGTCATCCAGGCGATTGCTTAGCCCTATACTATAATCCAGTTCGTCTTGGTTTTGTTCTGTGATTTCAACAACCTTAGAAGGTTGCTTAACTTGAGCAGAAGGCTGTCCAATATCGTTAAGGCAGATTGTGGGCTTATTCATATTAAGAACAAGCATGCGCTCCACTTCGTTTCTAAGCTCCCTAATATTACCAATGTACTCTTTATTGCTAAGGTGCTCGTAAACGTCCTTATCAAGCTGACTCATTGAACCTAGTTCAGCTCCTATTTGCTTACAAAAGTAGTCAACTAATAAGGGGATATCCTCTGGTCTCTGGCTGAGTGTAGGCGTGCCTACTCGTAAAACGTTTAAGCGGAAGTATAGATCTTCTCTGAACTCACCATTTTTGACCATGGTTTCAAGATCTCGATGAGTAGCCGCCACAATTCGGCAATTTGTTTTTAGTAAACGGGTGCCGCCTAAGCGATAAAATTCTTTTTCCTGTAACACTCGTAATAATTTTGCTTGTAAGCTAGCTGCCAACTCACCAACTTCATCTAAAAATAAAGTTCCGTCGTAAGCCAACTCAAATTTACCTGGTTTACTTTTTGTTGCTCCTGTGAATGAGCCTTTTTCATGGCCAAATAATTCACTTTCTAAAAGTTGTTCACTTAATGTAGCACAGTTAATGGCAACAAATGGTTGTGTTCCACGTTTTCCCACTTCATGTATTGCTCTGGCTAATAACTCTTTACCCGATCCACTTTGCCCTGTGATTAGGACAGGAGTGGGGGCATCTGCAACTTTTTGCGCAAAGCTTTTTATTTCAGTTAAAGCATTACTCTTGCCAATCATCTTAGACATGGCGGGCAAGTTTTGTGCTTTTAAGGCTTTGGCGTTCTTCCAGGAGTTTAATTGTTTTATTCTTAATACTCTATGCTCTAGCTCAGTAAAATCGATTGGCTTTAACAAGTAGTCATCAGCACCGGTGCGTAAGGCCTCAATGGCATGCTCTAAAGAGCTATGAGCGGTAACCATAACAAAAAAACAATCAGGGAATAATTTTTTACCCTCTTTGATCAGCTCCATTCCAGTCATCAGAGGCATATTGTGGTCAGTGATAACTAAATCTACCTTTTCTTGCTTTAAAAAGTCTAAAGCCTCTTTGCCGTTATTACGGATAGTAATTATATAGTCGTCCTCTAAAAACTCTTTTAGAGCATTAGTGGCGTGAATCTCGTCGTCTACTAGTAAAATATGCATATAGGGTGATCGGTATTTAAGGCTAGGTGCTTAAAATAAATCAGTACTAAAGATTGATATTAAGCACTAAATATCAATGTGAAACAAACTTGTTTCAAGTTAAAACAAAATCATAACAAAACCCTACCAAAAAACTGGCACTCATTTAGCAATATAATCATATGAACGGTACGTAAATTATTAAATAAGGTAGGACGTAAATGGATTTTTTTAATTTTAAAGAGCAAAACAGAAATAAGAAAATTAACAAAAGAATAGTTTTGGTTATGTTTGCAATGATGGCAATCCAGATAACAATAAATTCATATAAGGCTGATATTACAGTTGCTGAAGTTGAAGTAGACGATACACAACAAATCATCTTAATGGCAAATAATGCTTAATTCATACTATTTATATTGAAAGGAAGCTATTTTAACTTCAATAAGTAAAGAGTTTTAGAGCAAAGTTCGGTAACGTCATCAAGAATTGTGACGAGCTCTTCAGAGCCGATAACATCACTTTTATCAAGGCTGCTTTTGGATTCAAAAATGAGTGCTCGGTACTTCTTGATTTCATTTTTAGCATTATCAATTGAATACTCAGTCTCAATGGCATTTTTAATACCAATTTCAGAAAAATTTAATTTAACTTCATTGCCTAGCGCTGACTCCATAAGGCTGTCTGTTAATGTTTCATTTTGAGTTAAAAATTGCTCAAATGTAGTGTGATGTTGAGCTATATTAGTCATCCAGTGCCAAATTCTAGCCATAGCATTTATTCTCATCATAGCTGAAACTAATGGTTCTAATTTCATAATTACCTCCGTAGTAGGCTTATAAATAACATCTATTAATATAATAAGTAAAGTTCTTAATAGGCATGCTTTGTGTACTTGCTTAATAAAATATTTATAATTAATGATGTTGATTAAAAATAAGCAGTACCATGCTTAGAATCCAGCACTATTTAAGGCCAATGACTAGAGTTTGTTTTATGTTGGTACAAAACATGTATCAAAGTAAGTAATTCCTGTTGGCACAAACTTAGCAATACATATTACTAACAAATAACAAAAGATACCAGGAGGTACGTATATGAGAATAATAAAGATCTTAGTTATTGCAATCTTTTTAGGCTTAACAGCCTGTAGCGATAGCTCAACAAATGACAGTAATACTTCTTCTAACCTTTTCGGAAACTTAGATATCACTTGTGAGTCTGAGTCGTGTTTATAAGGAGGTCCAAGATGAAAAAAATAATTTGTTTATCAATAGTTTCAGTATTAGCATTTTTTGTAGGAAGGCAAGGAGCAGATGTTCCTAATGAAAGAGCCGCCTTTATCAGTAAATTAGAATTTGCCAGTTCGTTAAATATGGCATTTGCTGCAGGTCCTGAAGAAGACGCAGGTAAAATGGCCGAAGGGTTATGGGCCTTTGCCATTGAAAGTCAGCCAGGTGGTGACACTTCAGTTTATGAGTTTATCACTGAAATTTTAGATGATATTTCTTCTGAAATGCAGGCTCAAGGTTATGCAGGTTGTAATGATGTACCAACTTCAGGTTCAGACTTATTACCTAGTAGTGGAGTAACTGTGAACTATAGTGTTGGTACAAAACTTGTTCCTTCTGGAAGTAACTGGTTAAACTCAGGTAATACTTATTCAAAAAGAATGACTGCGTCTGTTGGTGGAGTAGAGTTTGCAGAGCTTCAGTATGACTGTAACTCTGATTTAAATATTTACTTCAAATACGACTTTAATCAGTTTCAGGCCCATGACCGTGTAGCTGAGTTTTATGTTCAAAAAGGTGCCGGTGGACTTTTAAACTTAGAGCTTAAGTCAACTTGTACTGATGCCTCTCAGTGTGGTGTTAAGCAAAATACTTTAATGTCTTTCCATACTCCAGATGGTAACGAAATTAAGGTGGTAGGTACAAGAACTGAAGATAATAGTGCTGACGTAGTTAAAAGTATTTCACTTCACGGTGATAAAAACTTAAAATTAGCAGACATTCACATAATGGACCATACTGACTTAACAAATATAGAAGATATTGACCCTTTAAACGCTTCAGTGATTGGTGCTTGTGTTGACTTTAACCAAGCCACTTATATTCCAACAGGTGGAGCTGCTGATTGTGTTAGTGCCGGTGTTTCAGCAAATAATGCTTTAGTGGGTGCCGAGTCAGATGCTTTTGGAGTTGGTGATATCAGACCAGCAACAATCCATGGATTAAACCTTACTTACTAAATAACAAATAATAGTTACACTTAAAAACCATGTACAAAATGTACATGGTTTTTTTTATTTTAGGAAAGTAAGCCAGTTAATAGATATGTTTGGTGGGTAATTAATAATTTAATAATTATTATGGTAAATATGACATTTTGCAGCTTATCTAAGGCTTGGTATTGGAGCTCAAGCTATATGAGCCCAAGAGCTGCTAAGTTTGAGTTAGTGATTAAGTTAATTTAAGTTGTAAGAAGTTATTCCAGTTGGTCTAATTTCCTTATTAGAAAACAATTTTATACGTAATACTGGAGGTGTTATGAAATTATCATTACTAATTTGTTCCTTATTCCTACTTAGTTTAACAGCTTGTAATGAAGTTATTAGAACAAAAAACGGTCAAATTCCTGCTGAGTACATGGAAGAGGCAAGGAAGTATACTGGTTCATTTACAGGTATGTTTAATGGCGAGAGAACTCATATGAAACTATCTCTTGATGGCAACAAACCTAAACTAGAGATCAACTTAAATAGTAACAACCTTTTGGTTAATAATTGTAAAACTAAGAAAAGAGATAAATCTCAACCAAGAATGGTTATTGGTGATTTAGAATACTTAATCGTTGATAAGGATGAAGATACACCAGTGGTTGAAATGCAGTTTGATTTAAAACATAACTGTAAAAATGTACAAGGTAAGCAGGTGATGTTGGTTCCTTCTGAAGATAGGAATGCCTACAACATTTATATCACAGAAAGCACTTGGTTAAGAACATTCTGTGACTTTGGTGATTATAAAGTAAGGCCTGGTTCAGCGGCAAACTTTGTTGATGTGAACTCAATTGATATACCAAGAATTCCATCTTCTGAGCGAGCCAGTCTTCCATCAAGAGATTACCCAAGAATTCCTGATACTAATTTCCCAGAAGATAGCTTTGAAACTTGTTATTCATACATTAAGGGTAATGTAAGAAGGTAATTTAATAGTAAATAAAAGTTTAACTAAAAAAGCCATATACAGTGTATATGGCTTTTTTCTTAAAGCTCTTAAAGAGCTTTTATATTTGTATGGCATTAAAATATATTAGTACTGTTGATTTTATACTGAAATAACCTCTTTTACTTCAGGAATAATACTTTGAATGCGAGACTCAATTCCATTTTTTAAAGTGGCTGTTGAGCTTGGGCAGCCATTACAGGCTCCTGTCATATTAATCTCTAAAACACCACTGTCTTCATTAAACTTGTGAAAGTTCACATCACCACCATCCATTGCAACAAAGGGCCTAACTTCTTGATCTAAAAAGTTTTTTATTTTGTTAATAATTTCTGGGTCATCAGGGTTAATAGTGTGCTTTAATCCTTCTGGGGTGTGGCCAGTGGTCTTTGCGCTTTCAGCAGCTAGATCGGCAAATATTGGCTGTCCATCTTCAATATGCTCTTTAAGCAAATTACCAAGTGGCTCAGCGATCATATCCCAATCCACCCAATCTTGCTTGTTGATCGTTACAAAGTTTGAGCCAATAAAAACAGAGTCTACCCACGGGAAGCCAAATATTTTGTGAGCTAAAGGGGAGCGACTGCTTTGTAGTGGGTCATCAAAGCTCATAGTTTCATCAGAAATATTTTGATTGAAAACAAATTTATAAGAATCTGGATTTGGAGTGGATTCTGGTGTTACGGTCACATTGGTTTGAGTCATATATGGTCCTTAATTGAGGTTATTTAACTCCTATATAGGTTAAAAAGCTCAGTCTGTAAACTTTGCTGTTTTGCTATTGTCTAGACAGGGGCAAAGGGATATAAAAAGTTCACCAAAGGGGATAAATTGACGCCAAGAGTAAGAGAAATTTTAGAGTGGTACTCATCTGAAAATCCAGGGTTATTAACAAATTTAGCCCGAATTTTAAATTCTGGCGACTTAGCTGGCTCGGGCCGACTTTGTATTTTTGCAGTGACGGAGGAGCTTTTATCTAATCCAGCTGAAAAGTTTTCATCAAACCCCAACTCCTTTGATCCTAACTATCACTTTGAATTGGCCGTGGAATCTGGTGTGAGTGCCTATATTGGCTCTCTTGGTGCTATTCAAGCTTGTGCTCGTAATTTTGCTGGTGAAATCCCAATGATTTTAAATTTAAACTCATTTAAAAATGAGAAATCCGTATTACTTGCAACCACCGCAGATGCCCTGAGGCTGGGTTGTTCCGCCGTGGCACTCACTATAAAGCATGGCTCTGAAATGAGTGCTGAAAACTTAACTCAAATTCAAAGAATTTTGGCCAGTGCTCAACAAGTTGGCTTGCCTCTGGTGGTAAATATAAAATGTAGCTCGTCTATGGATGAAGTTGCCAGCTGTGTGCAGGCCTCTGTGCAAATGGGGGCTCATATCACCATGGTTAGTGCTCCAGAGGAGCATTTTACAAATAGTGAACTGAAAAAGTCTTATCATGACAAACGAATAAGAACGGCAAAGCTCTATGACCGCGTGAAGCATACATTGGATTGCTCATTAGGGGGGAAGCGAATAGTTCTATTTGAAGCCGGAAGTGAGTTAGGTTCCGAAGAATTAACTAATCAGGCAAAAGAGATTGCTCGTGGCGGTGGTTTTGGTAGTATGGTTGGTCTTATGGCACTAAAAAAGTCAAAAGATGATTCAGTTAAATTACTGAGTCAATTAATGAGTAATTTTAAAGTTAAATAAAGGAAACAAAGTTTTGCAAAAAGAAAATCCGTTAAAAGCTGAAAAAAGAAAAAAGTTACATGACCTAAAAGAAAAGGGTGTAAATCCATACCCACATAACTTTGCGCCCACCCATCAAAAGTCTGACTTTGATGGTAAATACGACGATCTTGAGGCCGGTGGTCAGCTTGAAAACGAAGTGGTGGTTATGGCTGGTCGTCTTATGACAAGACGAGATATGGGTAAGGCTGCTTTTTTTAATATCCAAGATGAAACAGGCTCAATGCAAATCTATTTAAAACTAGCTGAACTGCCTGAAAAGGATTTAGAGAGTTTTAACCACAGTGATATTGGTGATATTGTTGGTGTTAAAGGCCATTTGTTTAAAACTAAAAAAGGTCAGCTATCAGTACGTGCCAGTGAGTACACAATGCTTTGTAAAACTTTAGAGCCTTTGCCTGAAAAGTATCACGGCATTGCCGACATAGAAATTAAATATAGGTATAGGCATCTTGATTTAATTATGGACCCTAAAGTGCGTGATGTTTTTAAAATGCGATCTCAAATCATGAAAGAGGTGAGAAGTTTTTTAGATCAGCGTGGATTTTTGGAAGTGGAAACTCCAGTGTTACAACCAATCTATGGTGGAGCATCGGCATTTCCTTTTACCACTCATCACCGTGCTTTAGATATGCAGCTTTATATGAAGATTAGTCCTGAGTTATACTTAAAGCGTTTAATTGTGGGCGGTTTTAATAAGGTTTACGAAATTGGTAAAAACTTTCGTAATGAAGGTATTGATAGGTCTCATAACCCAGAGTTTACAATGCTTGAGTTTTATGAGGCTTACACAGACTACAATTATCAAATGAAGCAGTTTGAAGATATGATCTCGCAAGTGGCAGAAAAAGTAACGGGTTCAATGAAAGTGATGTACCAAGGTAAAGAAATTAATTTTGCACCACCTTGGAGACGATTAAGTGTTATGGATGGTGTTAAAGAGTATGCCGGTTTTAACCCTGATGACCTTTCTGATCAGGAGCTTTTTGATAAAATTAAATCATTTGGTTCTGATATGAAAAAGCCTGGTTTACGTGGTGAAATGATTATGGAAGCTTTTGAATTAAAAGCTGAGCCAGAGATCTTTCAACCCACATTTATTATTGATCACCCAGTGGAAATTTCACCACTGACTAAAGAGCATCGTACCACTCCTGGCCTAGTGGAGCGCTTTGAGCCATTTTGTGCCGGAATGGAAATTGGTAATGCATACACTGAGCTTAACGACCCAGAAGAGCAGCGCCGACGTTTAGAGGCTCAAGATCGCAAACGAGATGAGGACGAAGAAGCTCAGCCAATGGATGAAGACTTCTTGCACGCCATTGAAGTGGGGATGCCGCCAACAGGTGGAGTGGGAATTGGTCTTGAAAGAATAGTAATGTTACTCACTGACCAACCAAGTATTAGGGATATTTTATTTTTTCCAACCATGAAGCATAAATAAAGGGTTTATTATTAAATATATATTTTTAATTTTCATTTTATGTTCAATCACAGCCTGTCAGCAAAATGTAAAGGTTAGTGATGTTTCTAACTCTAGGTTTGATTTTTTAGTTAAAAAGTTAAACCAACCCATAATACTATCAGATAAAACCGTAGTATTAGACTCTAGGCCCCAGTATGACTACATGATGTACTCTGTGCCTGGTGCTATTCACTTGCTTTGGGAGCAGTTAGTGGCTAATCCGAAAGTGGATAATAATGTCGTCACTGGTGACAAAGCTTTCTATGCGGCAAGAAAGCTAGCACGATTAGGTGTAAAACCCGATAGTGAAGTGGTCATCTTAGGAAAAGATGAGCTGGGGCAGGCCGATGCCGGACGCCTGGCTTGGTCATTGTTAACCTTGGGATTTAAAAATATTCAGGTGACCTCACTTAAGAGTATGAGTAAATCTGTAAGTCCATTTAAAGAGCGTAAGCATAAATCTGTGCCCATATGGAAGCCTGTGAGTAATTATAACCATGAAATCTCACCATCAGAATTTTTAAGTAAAATAAAAAGAAGAAATAACAACCTTGTTGTTTTAGATGTTCGCTCAGGTAAAGAGTTTAAGTCTGTAAATTTAAAAAGTTTTAATGATCGTTTCCCCACCTTTAGTAGTCGCTTCATACCTTGGACAAAGTTTTATAAAGCAACGGGGCGACCTAAAAGAGAGTTTACCAAATATTTATTTGGTGAGAATATTTCCTTTGATAACGAAATCATAGTGATTAGTAACAAAGGAGTTCGTTCAGCCTCAGTGAGTTATGCACTTCTTACTATGGGCTTTAAAGATGTGAGAAATTTCTCTGGTGGGTTTCAGTCATTATT
The DNA here is from genome assembly GCA_938001965.1 of uncultured Bdellovibrionales bacterium. Taxonomy (GTDB): domain Bacteria; phylum Bdellovibrionota; class Bdellovibrionia; order Bdellovibrionales; family UBA1609; genus JAHDIR01. The sequence goes on from CALLBC010000021.1 coordinate 13,204, forward strand.
AAAGCGTGATTAATTTTTGGAGTTTATATGAAATTTTTAATTTTTACTTTATTATTAATTTCTATTCCCTTGCAGGCAGAAGTTTGCAGTTATGGTTTAAATGAAGGTTCAGTTAAGTTAAGATGGACTGGCTTTAAAACCACTAAAAAAACAGCGGTGAGCGGTACATTTAAAAAAATAGATTGGAGTTTTGAGTCAGCTAGCGATTTAAATGCTCTTATGAAAAACATTAAATTTAAAATTAAAACGAACTCCATTGATTCTGGTAATTTTATTCGCGACAGAAGGCTTTATGGAAGCTTTTTAAAGCTTATGAATGAGGGCAATTATATTCAAGGTCACGGAATATCAATAGATGAAAAAAATAAAACAGCGGTGATTGAAGTGGAAATGAATAAGCAAAGAACGCCAGTGATTTTTAGTTTTGAAAATACGAAAGACAAAACCTTTACTATGAAGGGGGCCCTAGATGTTTTAAAGCATTACAAAATGAAAAAGTCCTTTGATAGTTTAGCAAAGCTTTGTGAAAAGTTACACACTGGCGAAGATGGAGTTGCAAAAACTTGGTCAGATGTTGATTTAACAATCACCGGAAGAATTACTAAAAAGTGTAGTAAGTAGCTCCTTTTAAGCAATTAAAGTGAATCTAGTTTTAACGAATAATTATTCCTTAAATCCATATCTAAACTTCGTTTTTCATAGCCAAGATCTCTATAGTTGACTTTAGAAAGACCTTTAGTTCCTATAATAACTAACTTGGAATTAGAAAAGTTATGTTTGCTAAATGGGAATGTGTCACTATCTTTAGGGCAATAGGCGATTAAAATACTGCCGTTGTTGCTTCTCATTATGTTGCGTGCAAAACGGTTGCAGCTTTTGGAGGCTAGGTATTTTAGTCTTAATTGATTTAATCGGTCATAGCCTTCAAAAGTCTTTAAGTCTTTTAGGCGTTCGGTTTTATCAACTAATATTAGTAACTCGTCAGAGCTAGGGTTTAAATTTTGGTTTCTAATATTATTATAGCTTGATGTAAAATCGATCTGAAAAACTTTTAGTTCGTCTAAAGAGTTTTTAGGTACTGCAGCTTCTGTTTTATTTATAGTTATAAATTGGTTATATTTTTTTTGTAGATTAGGAGTTAATCTAGGGCTGTAGTTTGCTTGGCAAAGAATGTTGCCTACTTCGTCCTGCAGATTGGGCCAGTTATGACTTCCGTATTCATTATTAAATAGTTGTGGGTCAGGGTTATTATAGTCGAATGTATAATTTGCTAAAGGCTCTACAGTGTAGACTTTTTTCTGAGTATAAAAGTATCTCTGTCTACACTCACCTTTGAACTTGGCTAGCATTTCATAATCTGTTCTATTACGAAAGTTTTTTGTAAAGTGTCTGGTGAAGCTTTTGTCATAAACATGAGGCTGGCTTATAATATTTTCATGTACAGAAATAATTATTTTACCGTTAATTTTTCGAATTAATGCTAGTGGGTTAGAAACCTCCTCAACTTTAGCTTTGCATACAAGGTCATTTTGAATTTTTACTGCATAAGCACAGCCATTAATTTCTGGAGTTTTAGGCTTTTGATTGTAATCTATTTTTTTTGATTTTCTTGGTTTACCACCAATAGATCCAATTGATGAGAATGCATTTGAAATTGCCTTAATTGTTTTAACCACTTGAACAATATCCACCCCTTCGTTTTCTTTTACAATAGTGGGTGTTACATCGTCGGCATATGTATTGAGAGTAAAGCTCATTGATAAAATCAGGGCGTAAGTTTTAATTTTTAGCATTATATATCCTTTAAACCCAGTGATTATAATCACAGTGATCCTATGGCATTAGTTTATTTATTGCTGATGTATCTAATGGATTTATATTCAATATACATGCCATCTATGAGCAGCTGATTTATTAGCTAAAGAGGGCTTATTTGTATTTAATCTGTAATTTTTTCATGGGGCTAATGTCAAAAGGTTAAACAGGGCCCTTATTATCTTCATTCAAACAGCTTACATTTACTACATAGGTAAAGTTGAAAGCTATATAGTAACTTAGCCTATAAATAGTATGCTATGCCAAAGGAAGGGAAGATCCACTCTTCTTTTTTATCTCCATTATGTGTTAACGCTTTATCATCTAAGCTCACTCTATAGCCAACTCCTAGTCTTAGAGCAGGGCCTCGGCTTGATAAGCCACCGCCAATTTTCCAATCGGCAGCTAAACTAGTCAATGAAACTGTTTTTGCTCCATTTAAATCTTTGGGTTCAATATATTCTCTGAACCGAACTCTTTGATTTAAAACAACGGCTAAGGGCCCATCTCTGTAGATAAACAGAGTTCCTGAAGGGCCTGCTGATATAAAGCTCAAGTTACTTTCGCGATAGTAGTGTATAAAGCCACCAAGAGATAAATTATCCATAACAAAATACTGAAGTGATGGGTTTAACTCAATTATTAAGCCACGAGTACTTGCATAACCCAGGTTAAAACCTAAGCCCACTTCCCATTTATTTTTTTCTGGTAAAAAGCCTGCACTGTTACTATCTGCAGGTGGTGACATAGAAAAACAAGGACTGCAAAATACGAAAATTGAAACTAATAATAATAAAGGTTTCATCTGGACCTCCTTTTTGTGTGCTCAGTCTATTAGAATCAACCTTATAAGTGAAGGAATATATAAACTATACCAATTGCATTAAAGTGAAATAGAAAGTGAATTTGTTTATGAAGCCTGACTTTCTTTTAATTTAAAGAGTACTGAGTACATAGCTTCTAAAAAATCTTCGTCGTACTTTCCTTTTAGTTTATTTTTCATAAAATTAAGAGCTTCTTCAGGGGATTTAGGGACATTGTAAGATCTTTGTGTAGTGAGAGCATCATAGGTGTCAGTGATAGCAATAATTCTTGCAAACGGATGGATTTCACTACCTGGAAGTTTTTGTGGGTATCCTGTGCCCATCATGTTTTCATGATGTTCAAAACAACAGGCTTTTATGGCGTCAGACATATTAAACTCATTTAAAATCTTTAAGCCATATTGTGGGTGTTTACGCATTTGCATCCATTCCATCTCATCTAAAGGTCCTTCTTTAGTGATGATGTCCACATGCACTTGTCTTTTGCCAATATCGTGAATCAATGAGCCTTCGCCAAGCTCTTGTAGTTCTTTACCTGAAAACCCTAAAATTTTACCCAAACCTAAGCTATAAATACTCACATCTAACGAGTGATTGTAAGTGTAAAAATCATGTGTAGATAGTTTTATTAACTGAGTAATTGCCTGTGGGTCTGTGTCCATAAACTTCATAAAATTATTGATCACAGCTTCGGACCCCTTAAGAGCATCTTCCACTTCAGGGCTTTCAAATAGCTCCTCAATTAATGACATAGAGCTATCACGGAGTAGTTGGGCTTTTTCATTAGTTGTAATATCATCTGAGGACAATCGACTTTGTATAAAGTTTTTATAATTTTGCTTGTCATCAGATTTTACAAAAAAAGAGTTTGCAGCCTTTTCTTTAAATTTCAAAATTTTTGCATCATCAAATTTATCACCTGCACGTAAGTAATGAACTTTCTTATCGTTAATTGAGATAAACACATCAAAAGGAATTTCTTCATTTGAGTTTAATGATCTGATTTGAATTTTTAAATAATCTGTGTCTTGCATATGAATTATTATTCCATGAATTTTGAAATTATCCAAACTAGACTAAACCATAAAATGCTCCCGCAATTATAACTAAATTATTTGATTTAATACACCTTTGGTCCAGTGAAATACTGACTTTTAATTACTTTAGCTGAGTTATGCATCTATAGGATTGCCCACTGTAAGGTAAGGTGACAATATACTATTACATACATTCTGTTTATGCGCACATTATAAATATAGATATTACATGTTCAAAAAGGGGACATTCAATGAGTAAAAAAATTGGATTAATAATTTTAGCAACAACAATTGTATTTACATGGGCTTGTACAAGTGCAAGTTCAAAAAACAGTGAGCGTGGTTTAGCTTCAGCAAATAAGCCCGAAGTTTTAAGGCTAAACCAGTTAGATGTTCCCTTAGATATTTATTTAAACACTGAGTATAGAGGAGTGTATGTGGCCGATGTGGGTGCAGTCACTCGCTTTGTGGGTATACCTGGTGTACTTGAAAGGGATTGTTATGGATCAATTTCCCTATGGTTTTATAAAGATAGCAAAGGTGTTTTAAGGTATTACTCAAACAGTAGAAAAGGTGATGCCGCTAATTGTAAGCTACCTAAGATTGGTGATATGGCTGATCTATCGCAAAACGGAATGAATGCCTGTGCAGGCGTTGATTTTAATTATAAAAATGTGGATTTAAATAATATTGATTATTTACGTGAGCTAAACCTTGTTGAAAAGCATATTAATGCTCCCACCTGTTCAGAAACTAAGGTGGTTGATGAGTACAAAGATACATTAAAGTTAAAAATATTTAGGAGTAGTGGGGGTATGGGTAGTGTCCACTTGCAGATCACAATGCTAAAGTACTTAAAAATGAATTACTACCTAACACCAATGTTAGATTTACATGAATAATTTAAATTAATAAAATTAAGGAGAGGAAATGTTTAAAAATATAGGTTTAATTATACTAGCAGTAAGTATGCTCAATGTATCTTGTGCAAATAGTGGCAAAAGAGATGTGGCAGCTACAAACGGAAAATCAAAAATTCAAAATTTGATTAATGATTTAGATGGCACTCAATGGACTGGGACGGCGAAAGCTTACGATGCTAAAGAATTTTTTAATGGTCTTGGAAAAGCAGCAGTTTCACTTCTTGTAAAAGTACTTAACAAAGATGCTCGATCTAAAGACTTTGGAAGTGATGATGCCAATATGGCCTTTCAAGTTCTTGACGGTAGGCTATACTATTTATCAGAAATTTTCCCGATTTCTGATGAAAAGATTAAAGAAAAGTCTATGGGGTTATGTGATTACTCGCCACCAAGAGAGGCTGTTTTTAGGTTAGATGATAGAGGGAACGTTCTGGGTGATATAGTTTTACCTGAAAGATCTCGTGGTAAAGACGGAGTATTATCTCCGGTAAGTTTTTATAGCGCTCCATTACTTTCAGTTAAATTATCAACAAATAATTTAGGCTTTGTGGCAAAACCATTTTCAACCATTGAAAAACTAGGTGGAGCATTAAAGCCTGTAGAGGTTACTTATAAGATGGTGAAAACTCCTTCAGCTAAAACTGAGGCACTTGCAGACAAGCTGAGCTATTGCTTAAAGCACAAACCATGGGAAAATAAAAAGTAATTTTCTAGATAATTGGGTAATAAAAAAGGCTAAATAATTGTTTAGCCTTTTTTAGTTTAAATTAAAAATGTGTTTTATTTATGAGTAATAATTTTCCCTTTAACACCAGTTAAAGTTTTAATCATTGACCCATCATGAAGGTGAATGTTGCCAACACGACCAGAGATTTTTTCAACCACCGCACCATTGAATAAATGAATGTCGCCTGTAACGCCAGTTATATACTGGATAGTTGAACCAGAAACATAAACATTTTTCTTTGCGCCAGTAATACTTCTAATATCAATATCAACAATAGTAATATCTGCATTAGAGAGGCCAGAGATTGTCTGCCCAGATGCACGTGATTCACTGTTGTTGCCAACAACTGCGATTTGCCCTTTAATACTGCCGTGGTTACCAGCTAGTGCTCTCAAGTCATTAGTGCGCACGCATATATCTTTATGTACGCCTGTTATTCTCAATTCTTTAGCATCGTGAACAAAAACATTATCAGAACGGCCTGAAATGGTTACTGATTTAGATTTTAAAATAGAAATATTTCCTTTAACTAGACCAGAAATCTTTATCGATTCAGAAAGTGGAATATTTATGGCGTCTTGAACTCCAGATAAGCGTAGGTCGCCAAAGTTTGATTCGCCATCAAGTTTAAAGGTTTTTCCTAAATCATCACAGGCAGAGTTTAAAGCTAGCGAGTCTTTAATGCTATTTATAGATGAAGTAGGAGCTATTTCGGTTTCCATAATTGGTGCAGCTTCCATATCGAGAGTGTCTTGAGAAGCTCCTTCTTGATCAACACTTGAAGCCTTTGATAGGGTTTCGTTACCATCAAAGCCAACATCAGATCCGCAGTTTTGAAAGGCCATTGCAATACATAACAATGAACAAAAAATAATACTTAGGTTTTTCTTTGCACTTACATTCATAATTTCCCCCAGATATTTAAAATAGACAACTTGTAATTTTGCAACAAGAGGGCCAAGTGTTGGTAGTTTAGTTTTGAGCTGGAGCTTAATTTGTAAACATCTTGATCAGTATTGTCGTTTAGTTTTACGTACCAAAAAAAGACATTTTAACCCCTATAGGGCTTAATCTCATTGACCTCTAATTCATTTTTGGGTTCTATGTGTGCATGTCTTTGTTTTATGACACATCCATTCAATACTTAAAAGGCGTGGGCCCTAAGCTGGGGCAAATCCTTGAGCGCAAAGGTATAGCTACAGCCGGTGAGCTGTTAGAGCACTATCCAAGAAGCTATGAAGACCGTCGCAGTGCTAGGGAAATTGCAGGCCTGCGCTCTGGTGAGCTGGTTAGTTTAGTGGCCACTATTATGCGTGTTAGCTCAATTCCAATGGGGAAAAGTTATCGTAAAATATATGAGGTAGTAGTTTCTGATGGCTCAGGAAAACTAGCTTGTAAGTATTTCCGTGTTCCCTATAAAGGTTATTTCGAACGCTTTCAGCCCAATATGAAAGTAAGAGTTTCAGGTAAGGTGTCTGAGTACCGTGGTAAACTTCAAATGCAGCATCCTGACATTCACTTTTATGATGAATCCGAAGAGGACGGAGATAAAATACTACCGATATACTCTGAAATTGACGGCATTAAAGATGGAAAGATTAGGTCACTGATTGGTCAGGTTATTGATAAGCTCATTGATAACCCAGCTCCTTTAAGTGAGGTGGATATTAAAATTGGAAAATCAAAAGGAGTTCCTGACGCTTTTCCGGATTGGTTAATTAAAAAGTATGACTTAATGGAGCGGGGAGAGGCCTTGCGGTCCTTACACTTGCCTGAGCAAGGGGAGTCCTTGCAATATATAGATTATAAAACCAAAGCTCATGAAAGAATTATTTTTGAAGAGTTCTTTTGGTTAGAGCTTCATTTAGCTCGTAAGAAAAAAGGAATTCAAAAGGAAAAGGCAATTAGTTTATCTAAAGCTTCATCTATGGTTGATAAAATTAAAAAAGACCTTCCCTTTAATTTAACTGGCGCTCAAGAAAGAGCCTTAACTGATATTTTTAATGATCTTAAAAAATCACACCCCATGCACAGACTGGTTCAAGGCGATGTGGGCTGTGGTAAAACATTAGTGGGGCTACTGGCTTGTGTTCACGCCATTGAAAATGGCTATCAAACAGCCTTTATGGCCCCCACTGAAATTTTAGCAGAGCAACATTACAAAACAGCGTGTAAACTTTTAAACCCGCTAGGCATAAATGTTTCTTTGTTAATAGGGTCTTTAAAAGAAAGGCAAAAAAAAGAAATCTATGAAGACTTATCCAGTGGTAAAACTCATTTGTGTATCGGTACTCATGCTTTAATTCAAGATAAGGTTGAGTTTAAAAGCTTGAGCTTAACGATTGTGGATGAACAACATCGTTTTGGTGTTGACCAAAGAAGTAAATTAAAAAGTAAAGCCATTTCGCCTCACTTTTTAGTTATGACGGCAACACCAATTCCAAGATCATTGGCCATGACGGTCTATGGTGACTTAGATGTTTCTATTATTGATGAAAAACCGGCAGGTAGAACTCCAATCATTACGCGAAAGGCTTTTGAAAGTAAGCGCGATAAAGTTATGGGCTTTTTAGCAGACCAAATTATTAAAGGCCGTCAGGGCTATATTGTTTACCCTTTAGTAGAAGAAAGTGAAAAGATTGAACTTAAAAATGCCATGGCTGAATATCAAAAACTAAAAAAGATGTTTCCAAAGTTTAGGTTTGGCTTGTTGCATGGCCGTATGAAGCCTGATGAAAAAGACGCAGTAATGCGAGAGTTCAGGGACGGTCGAACGGATATATTAGTTGCCACCACTGTAATTGAGGTTGGTGTGGATGTGCCTAATGCTAATATTATGATTATTGAACATAGTGAGCGCTTTGGTTTATCGCAGTTGCATCAGCTGCGTGGTCGCGTAGGGAGAGGTGAGCACAAAAGTTATTGTGTTTTAATGCTTGGTTATGCCATGTCTGATGTGTCTAAGCTTAGGGCAGAAATTATGGAGTCCACAGAAGACGGTTTTAAAATTTCCGAGAAGGACCTAGAGATCAGAGGGCCAGGGGAGTTCCTAGGACGGCGGCAGTCGGGCCTTCCAGGCTTTAAGATTGCAAATCTAGTTAGAGATCAAAAGGTGCTTCAGAGGTCAAAACAGGCCGCATTTGAACTAATTGACCGCGATCCTGAATTAAAAAACCAAGAACACCAATATATACTGAACATTTTACAAAGAAACACTGAGTTTACAGTAGGTTAACGCTTAGATCTAAAATTCCAAATTGAAGTCTTTATAATTGATAAGTCGTGTCAAAAGTGCTATATATAACTTCTTTGCATGACAAAGGTCTATATATTTTCTATATGGCTAAGTTTTCATTTTTCGGAGGTCTTAATGTTGGTTGAATTTAAAGTAGGTGATAATGCTGTTTATCCTGGTCACGGTGTGGGTAAAGTTGCTGCAATAGAAACAAAAGAGATCTGTGGTAATAAGCAAACTTTCTATTCAATTAAAATTGCTGATAGTGGAATGAAAATTATGGTTCCAAAAAATAACGCTTCAAATGTTGGTCTTAGACCAATCATTTCTAAAACTGAAGCTGGCAAGGTTCTAGGTATTTTAAAAGAAACTAAAGTTAAGATTGATAACCAAACATGGAACCGTCGTTACCGTGAGTACATGGAAAAAATTAAAACTGGTTCTGTGTATGAAATCGCAGAAGTTTTAAGAGATCTTTATGTGTTAAAAGCTGAAAAAGAGCTTAGTTTTGGTGAGCGTAAAATGCTTGATAATGCTCGTAACTTACTTTTAAGTGAGTTAACAATTGCTACGAGTAAAAAAGAGCTTACTGATCAAGATGACGTAGCTAAAATCTTCGGAATTATTCAATAGTTTAATAAATAAATTTTGATTTATAAAAGCACATCAAATTGATGTGCTTTTTTTTTATTCCATAATAACTTAAAAGGTAGGCCATACCCTTTATAAACTAAAGAAAGAGCTTTCATACTGTTTGGAATTTAAGCAATCATGTAATTACTATATTTAAACATTTATGAGTTAAACTCTGTTAGATTTAAGCTGGCACAATTGATGCATCCTTAAATAAAATATACTTATAATAGAGGTGTTTATGAAAAAATTAATAGTATTATTATCAATTATTGGGTCTTCAGCATTCGCTAACCCTAATGCTTTGAACTGTGTAACTGAAGAAATTGATGGTGGATTTAATCTGTCAATTTGCACAGCTAATATTTATGAAATCAGTTCTAAAGATTATTTAAAATTAAATGCTTCTAATTGTACGGTTGAAGAAACTGCAACGCATATTTATTCAGAGTGTTTAACAAAAGCAGACGAGTCTCAATAATTAACTCTTAGCATGATTGTAAAAAACCTGAACTAAAATAATTTTGTTATAACTTTAAACCATCAAAATCACTGGATTGATGGCGTTCTTTCAGTTGTTGGTTCTCATCGCCCCAGATTCTGTTTACTAGACGCCCTCTTTTAACAGCAGGCCGTTGATCAATTAAGTCGGCCCATCGATTCAAATGTTTATAACTAGAGCTATTTAAAAACTCAGCGGCATTGTATAAGCGTCCTTTTACTAAAGCCCCATACCAAGGCCAAATAGCAATGTCGGCAATATTATAGTCATCCCCCGTAATATAAGTATTATTTGCCAGTTGCTTATCAAGAAGATCGAGCTGCCTTTTTGTTTCCATAGAGAAACGATCTATACAGTATTTGATTTTGGTCGGAGCGTAATTGTAAAAGTGTCCAAAGCCTCCACCGACATAGGGTGCGCTGCCCACTTGCCAGAATAGCCAACTTAAAGTTTTTGTTCGTGTCTCAAAATCACTGGAGATAAAGGAATTAAATTTTTCAGCCAAATATAACAGTATAGCGCCAGACTCAAAGATAGTTATTTCCTTTTCAATAGATCGATCAACTAGAGCTGGTATTTTAGAGTTAGGATTAATCTTAACAAATCCGCTTGAGAACTGATCACCATCTTGAATATTAATTAAGTGAGCATCGTACTCTGCACTTTCAAGACCTAGGGCTAAGAGCTCCTCTAGCAAGATGGTTATTTTTACACCGTTAGGAGTCCCAAGAGAGTATAGTTGTATTGGATGCTTACCCACAGCTAATTTTTTATCATGTGTATGCCCTGAGATCGGCCGATTTATATTAGCAAATTTTCCACCATTTTTTTCTTCATGCTTCCAAATTTGTGGAGGTATATACACATTACTCATACTAATCCTTGTTAATTCAACTATTCAAATACTGTGAAACAAATGTATTATTGTCTTTTTTATATAATACTTGGTCAACTGTTCCATAAGTTAAGACTTCAGTCTTATTGTTTTTTGGCCAAAAAACAATAACATTATCACTGACTTTTCTCATTTGGTTCATTTTATGCGTTACTAACAAAATAGTGACTTTATCTTTGAGTTTAACCATCAATTCTTCAATTTTAGCTTCAGATATGGGGTCAAGTGAGCTTGTAGGCTCGTCCATAAGTATTAATTCAGGATCTAGAACTAGACACCTAGCTATGCATAATCTTTGTTGTTGGCCCCCAGAGAGTTGTTGGGCAGGTTGATTTAAGCGATCTTTAACCTCTTCCCATAGCCCCACAGACATTAAGCAAGATATAATTTTTTCTTTTCTAGCAGTTTTACTAAGCTTCGAGTTTTCACGAAGGGGAATATCCAAATTTTTGTAAATAGAAACTGGAAATGGGTTTGGTTTTTGAAAAACTAAGCCAAACTTTGAGCGTACTGTTGCAATGTCTTTAGTTGTTAAGTAGTTTTCGTTACAGCAGTAAATATGACCAGTCACTTGTACATTAGGGTTAAAATCAGTCATCCGATTAAAGGCATAGAGTAAACTACTTTTACCAGTGCCTGAAGGTCCAACAATAGTAGTAATTTCATTTTTTTTAATTTGAAAGCTAATATTTTCAAGTACAGGAAAGTTGTTATAACTTAAGCAAATATTTTTTACTGATATAAAATAAGGCTGTTCCATTTGTGTTAGTTTAGCTTTTATATGTTTGTCAGTGATTAGTTCCATACGAACTCCTGTTGTCCAAGATTAAATCTTCTTTGAATAGTAGCTGTAATTAAGCTGATGATAAATACTAGTAAGATAAGGGTGAGGGCCGATTTATAAGCATTTTCATTGCCCCCCGGTACATTCATGGCTAGGTCGTAAATGTGAATGGAAAGAGTACGGCCAGAATCAAGTAAGCTTGATGGCATCTTTACGCCATAACCGCTAGTAAAGAGTAAAGCAGCTGTTTCAGCTAGTGAGCGCCCGAGGCCCATAAAAGTTCCCGAAAGAATTTGTTTTTTTATTAAATGTATTTTTATTCTAAAATAACTAGTGAAAGGCTTTAAGTTTAAAGCATAGGCACCCAACCTAATATCTTTTGGAACTGAATTTAGGCCAATTAGTATTATTCTTGTTTGAATTGGCAATATCATTAATGCAAGAGTCAGTGAGCCACTAATTAAGGAGTAACCCAAGCCTAAGAATTCACAAAATATAATATTGCCAATCAAGCCAAACACTATAGATGGTGTGGCACTTAATGTGTCGATGCTAAGTTTCAAAATTTTAGTGATGCGAATATTTTTAGAAAAATAATCAATACAAATTGCAGAAAGAATACTAATGATTACTGAAACAAAAAGAGCAAAGGCCACAATAATTAGTGTGGAGATAATAATTGTTGATATTCCACCATCGCGGCCTGAGTTATTAAATGTGTTAAATAAAAATGAAAAGCTAAAGTTATCTAGACCTGTAAAAATAATATTACCGGTCACAGCAAAGAAAATGGCAAAAAAAGTAAAAAATGAAAGCCATGAAGTAAGGATGAATATTTTATTTTTCATATTTCATCTCATCCGTTCGACTAATTAATAAAAGAATAAATATGAATCCAATTAAAAGTAACCCACAAAAAAATAAAGAGGTTCTATGAAAGTCAGTGGCATATGACATTTCAAGGGCAATATTGGTAGTTAAAGTTCTGATGGGTGCAAATAAGGAGTCAGGATATTGAATTATATTCCCACACACCATTAGCACGGCCATAGTTTCGCCAATGGCGCGAGTCACCTGTAATAAAAAACCCACAAAAAACTTACGTTTATAACTCTTAAAAATTATATCTTTAAACACTGACCACTCACTGAGATTACAGGATTTAGCAGCTAACAAACATTCATTTGGAATGGTTTGTAGAGTGGCCACAAAGGTTTTAAACCCAATTGGTAAGATCATCATAGCTAAGATAATGCTAGCTGTAAAAAGGCCCTGTCCAGGCGGGAATAGAGGAGCTAATAGAGGCACAACTACAACAAGTCCCCATAAGCCAAAAACAACGGATGGAATTGATAAAAAGATGTCCATAAAAATATTTAAAGCTGATTTGAGTTTAAGTGGACAAATATAAAAATAAAAAAACGCTAAAATTAAGGAGAAAGGGCCTGCAAGAGCCAAGGAAAGTGCACTCACTAATAGACTGCCAGTGATCATAGGAGCTAAACCAAATAGTTGTTCAGATGGGAACCATTGGTCAAAAAAAAGTGTTTCGCTAATGCTAGTTGATATAAAAAAGTGACCACCAGAGCGAATTAAAAAAAACAATACTACAAAAATAGATAAAGAAAATAAAAGGCCAACTAGCAGTAAACCTTTAAATAGATAGTCTTCAGTTTTATTGTGGGCTAATGACATAGTGCCTCTCTAAAACCTTTAAAGCTTCAGGCCCAGCAGTAAATGCTAGTAACTTTCTTGATGGCTCAGCGAGATTGCCAGTATAAATCAAATTTAAAGATCTTAATATAGGATAGGACTTGTTTATAATATTCGCGCGATTGGCTTTGACGCCATCCAGAGCAACCAATTTTAATGGAGCTTTATTTTTAATATTATAGTTGGCTGCACCAATAGAAACATAACCAATAGTATAAGGGTTGCCAGTTACAGTTTTAATACCTTGTTCGTTGTCACCAATAATTAAGTGAGGTTTTATTTGTGAATTTTTTAATCCTAAATAGCTAAGGAAAAGTTCTAAGGTTGAGCGTCCTTCTGCTTTATGAACAACAGTGATGGGTTTATCTATCCACCCCAAATCTTTCCAGTTTGTAATTTCCCTGGTGTATATATCTTTGATTTGTTGTTTAGTTAATTTAGTTACTTTGTTTGCTGAGTGTAAAATAACACCAAGGCCATCTATGGCAATTGTTTTATGCTTTAAGTAATTTTCATTAGGTTTTAATGCTCTTGAGATCATGCCAATTTGGCTGAGACCTCTTTTAATATCAATGATTCCACGAGTTGAGCCACCAGTCTGAACCTCTATGATAGAGTTTGGATTTAACTTTTCAAATTCACTAGCTATATCAAGCATAATAGGGGCAACAGTACTAGAACCAGTGAGTAAAACTTGATTTTTTTTAGCATATGAATGCTGGGTAAAAGTGATTAAAGCTAAAATTAGCAAGTACTTCATCAGGAGAGCTCTCCCATAAGTTGATCGAGTTTTAATTTTATATTCTCTGCAGTTTCCATAAATAAACGTTCTGTGGTCTCTTGGTCCCTTGCAAAAGGGTCCAGAAATGGCCAGTGTAGTTTGTTTCCAGGAACAATGGGGCAGTACTCCTCTTTACAGAGGGTAATAATGTAATCCATGTCTGGAAGATGAAACTCATTTAAATGATTAGATGTAAAGCCTTCGTTATTAATGCCAAGTTTTGCTAAGGTCTTTAAAGCCATTGGGTTGGGGCTTCCAGGGTTTGAGCCAGCACTAAAAAAATGGTGTTTGTCTCCCCAGTGATTTTTAGCGATTCCCTCGGCCATGATACTGCGAGCAGAGTTGGCTACGCATAAAAATAAAATCCTCATACGCTACATGCTCCGCCGCCAAGAACACAAAACCTGGAACAGTGAGAATGGTTCAGTTTTATTGGCTTCATACTACTTTTTAATGTGTCTTCATAAGTAAATTCATCTTCGTATGGAATTAAGGTGCAAGCCACTACATTTGGTTTGTCTTGGCCTTTGTGTTTTACAACCATTCGACTATTAGCGCACATTATACTACTGGGTTTCTTTTTTAAAATTCCCCAACACTCTGTAGTGATTTCTGGCGTGTCTTTGTCCTCATCCATCTCAGGGAAAACAGTAAGTTGTTCAGGGTCTTCAACATTAATTTTTAAACTGAGGTCATTAAAAAGCTTATTATAGCCATTCGTAATTATATCTTGTGACTCACCAGTGATACTGCGGCCAGCAACGCTTATATTAAATTTATTTTTGTTTAGCCAGTTAAGGCCTTCGAGAGCAAATTTCCAAGCGCGTTTACCACGCTCTTTGTTGTGTTCCTCTTCAGTGTAGTGGTCCAAAGATATCCTTAGTTTTAAAAGTTCAGGAAATTTTTTGTTTAAATCCAAAACCTCATCGTATTTTTTTTTAAGAGGTTGCATAGCATTAGTTAACACTAAGCACTCAAAGCCATTTGTGAGGCAATATTCAAGAGATTTAATAATGTCTGGGTTCATAAAGGGTTCACCACCAGTGAAACCAATTACTTTTGTTGGCCATTTGTTATCTAGGATTTCATCTATATAGGTTTTAACTTCTGAGAATGAAATATAGGAGAGTCGATCATTTTTAGGGCTTGATTCAATGTAACAATTTTTACATGTTAAATTACAAAGGGTACCAGTGTTGATCCACAATGTATCTAATTGTAAAAAAGGAACTTGTGCCCTTTTTTTATTATCTAATGTAAAGTCTGG
>CALLBC010000022.1 GCA_938001965.1 uncultured Bdellovibrionales bacterium
CCACCAGAGAGTAGGTAAACTCTTTACTTTTACCAATCAGGTTCTGAAAGAAGTCTTGCTTTCTTTTTACAGCAAAATCATAGTTGAGGTAGTCAGCGCTGGGTACAACCACAACCTGCAATTCATCTCTAGATTTATCTCTTGTTGAATTGTACTTATCTAAATTATGTATATCTTTTGAATTTAATGATAATTGATCCACATGCATGGAGTCTATTTCTGCTTTTGAGTAAAAATTATCTTCTAAATATTCTTTTTTGCTCACAGGTGTTGGCTGCGAGGTGTAATCTAAATCATATATTCGGCCGTAGTACTCAAGAACGACGTGGTACTTAAAGCCAATACTAGTGGTCATATACTTAGGCTCATACTTGTAGCGAGCTCTCCTTACTTTAGCTCTGTCAAAATCTAAAATAGAGCTATAAGTCACCCACTGTTCAGGGGCAATAAATAAAACTTTAAAATCTTCAGCTTTTAGCTCTGGGATTTGTTCTTTAAAGGCTTTAAACAGTTTTACAACATTGTTGTGGCACTCATAGCATGTATACATACTTTCGTTTCTAAAGTTTTCAGCAAATATTTTATCAAGGCGATTTTGAGTATTTGTGATTTCTTGGGCTGATTTATTTACAACAGCGGCGCAGAGTTTACCTTGGGCACTTGCACTAGCTACATAGGTAAAACTTATTAGCAGTACTATTAGTAATGATTGTGCTAAGGCCTTCAAAATTAGGATCTCCAGGTTTTAAGTAATTACTTATATAGGATGCAATCACAGGGCCAATAAAAGTGGCTTGAGAGGTGAGTAAAAAGAGCTTAGGGTGAGTTGGTGGCTAACAATCTACGTCTACTGTTTGGCATTTATACAGCTGCAAAAGGGGCTAAACAAAATTGTTTCATATTGAGATAGCTGTAAATTAGAGCTGAAGGGGTATTGAGCCTTTGTCAGAGTTGGTCCACTAGTTGCTATACATATGGGTACTGAACGTTGGCTGAATCTGTACGTATGTTGTTTGCTTTTTTGATCTTAGTGATGGGAATAGTCTTTCTTCCCCCTCCCCCCCTGAAAGTTTATTTGAACGAATGTTCATCTCACTCATCACTAAGGTCGAAAAGGCTTTTTTTTTGCCTTTAGCCCGTATGCACGGAGTGCATGTAAGGGCGATATACAAAAACTTTTAACTTGTAATGCATCCGTCCCAATTGGACGGTGCAGGACCAGTTAAAGTTCCTTAGTAAATTAGCCCGTATGCACGGAGTGCATGTAAGGGCGATATCCAAAATTTCTTTAATATTCTATTAAGATTCTTTTGTTACCGGAAATAACTGAATATTCATTTGGTAGACACGATCACCTTTAGAGATCTCACGCTTTACTGAGATATCCTTATAGATGCGCTTTTTAAGCTGCCTTAACTCAAACTTCACCTTTTCAAACTCACGCTCTGTTAAAGATAAAGTAATAGCGCCGAACTCACGCTCAGAGGCTTGGTCCTGGTAAAGGCTTTCAAGGCCTAGGTAGATAAGCTCAGATTGAAGTTTTCTAACCAACTCAACCGGGATAGGGCCATTATTGGGGCCACCCACCATTAGGGCACGACCTTTACGAACTTTACCCGTGTCAGAGTCCTTTACTAATTCACCAGTTTTAAATAAACGAGATAAAGCTTTTTTGATCTCTTCTTGGTTGGCTCGACCTTTCATGGTTTTCATCAGTGCGCCTAATTCAAAATCCACATCTTTTTGATCAGCTAAAGTGTACAACACCCAAGTGACCCAATTAGGGACAGTGTCCAAGGCTTGCGTGTTAAAAGTTCCTGCACGCATTTGGCGTTGCATTCTTAGCTCACTTAAGCGCTTTAATTTTTGGTTACGATCTAGAGGGTCCTTGGCTTGGCAGTACTGTACAAGGCATTTAAACTCGTCAGTGTCTTCTCTAGATAACCTTAGTGCTTTGGCAAACTTTAAAATCATTTCGTTTGATAAGTTTCGTTTGCCTTCAATAATTAATTTTAAATAGTTGGGTGATTTAATATTAGCAGCCACACTAAACATTGAATATGTGTATGGGCGAAGTGCACCAGCGGACTCATGTTTTTTGTAATCAAAGTAATCGCTCAGGTATTGGCGGAAATCGGTATAGCTTGCAAGCACTGGGGCTTCAATTGTTGTTGCGGCCTTTTTTTGTGGTTCTTTTGATACTTCCAAAGTTCCCCCTAAGGATTTTAAATACTCTATTATTTTGGCTAAAGTTTTGAATAAAGTGAATGAAATAATAGGGTTAACGCAGCATTCAGTTGGCCCTTGCCTATTTTTTAGGGGCTTTTCATAAAAAAACCCCTACATATGCTGTAGGGGTTATTAATTTTGTATAAATATTATTAGTTTTTAAGAATTAGTTACTGCTTTTTTGTTGGCAGAAATAACCTACGTGACAGTATTTTTCGTCACTGGTTTTCCAGTTACTTCTCTCAGCTGAGTACTCATAACCCATGTCTCTTTTATATTCGCAAACACTTTCTTTTGAGTGAACTGTTCTTGAAGAGTTAAGTTTCCAAACTTTACCGTAGATGTGTACAGTTTTGTTTTCTTTAACAACAGCTTTTAAGCCTTCACATGTGTAGTCAATAGCGTTTACTTTTAAAGTGTCATCTTTAAAAACGTCTTTTAACTTATCTTTAAGTTTGTCTTTCATGCTATAGTCGTCATCTTTACTTTGGTCACGGTCTTCTTTGATGTCGTCCATTTCACCTTCTACTGGAGCAGGGAAGTTAGTTTTAAACTGAGCTAAGTTTAAGTCTGGAAAGCGTTGGATAACGTCAGTAGTTACTTCAGAGTATCTTTCTTCATCAGAGTAGTTTCTTTTAATTTCACCGTACTTCATCTTGAACTGCATAACACTTTGTGAATCAATACCGTTAAGTAAAAGGCCAGACTCATGGCTGTGCTCACCTTGAACATTAGAAGCTAAGAATGATGGAGTCATTTGTGTGCCATCAACTTGTGAGTAACCGATGTTAGCGTCTGTAGCATGTGGAGTATCGATAAGTTGGCCATCGTAACTCATGTAGTTATTGTCACTATCTTTTAAAGACATTACATAATGAGCTTTACCTTGAGCCACTGCAAAAGTGTGTAAGTAAACCGTTTGAGCATAACGACCCATTGGTGCATTTGAAAATTTAGACTTACATTCAGCATTTGGGCCTTGACGATCACAAGCGTTGAATAAAGCTCTGTAAATTGTGTTATAAGTCAGGTCAGCTAAGCAAATAATTGAGTTATCGTAATAAGCGTAGTCATTAGTGCTACAAACTTTACTTAAATATGGCTCACTAGTTACATATTTAGAGATATAATCTAGGTTGTTATTTTCAGGGTTAGAGTTAATGTTAAAAGTAGCGTGACCTAAACGGTTAACCATGTAAGCTCTTTTGCATAAGCCTTTTTTGTATGAACCATCAGCAGCGTCATGCTTATAGTAGTAAGAAAGTACTAATTGTTGAGTTTGGCAGTCATTAGTTTTCTTATCTAGGCAAACAACATCTAATACATAGTTGAATTTGGTACTGTTTTGAGTTGGGCTAAGTCTTGCTGTACCATCTTCTTTTAATGAACCATAGAACTCTAAGGTGTTGTTTTCAAATACGTTGTTCTTTTGGCCGATCTGGATATTTACATTAATAGTTTGGTTAGCAATACTTACTCTTGAGTAAACTCTGTTAATAGCTTGTGAAAGCTCTATGCTTTGAGATTCAAATAATTTGTTGTCGCTAGAGTATGCCTGAATGTCAGCATTAAATAAGTTTTTAAGCTTGAACATTACATTATCACTTACTAAATCAGTGTACTTATATTCATAAGCAATATCAGATCCATGGTCTGCACCTGTTGTGCTGTAACCAGTGTGTGTGGCTTCCGGGATTGAAAATTGTGGGCTATATGGAGTGTCTGCATAAAAACCTAAACCAGATAAAGGCTCTTTTCTAGTGGCTTTATTACTAGCCGTTTTGTTTGTTTGTGTTGGAGTTACTTTTTCAACATGGATATCAGAATCATTTCTTGTTGGAGTTGGTGAGCTGTGGTGAGTAGTTGGAGCTGTTTCTTTAACTTCAATCTCACCATCATTTGTAGTTGGCTCACTATCATCTATAGTTACATCTGGAGTATTAACTGTAGGGGCTGTGCTGCCACCAGTTGGTATAGTGTCTTCGCCATTATCTTCTGTAAAGATAACATCTCCACCATCATTGTCTGTACCTTTTATCTCATCTTCTTCGCTTTCTTCGCCTTCAGCAACTATATCAGCTCCATCAGGTATAGCTTGTTCTTGCTTAGCACCTTGGTAAACGCTGGTTTTTCTTTTTTTACTGTCACGTTGTCCACATGCTGTAAACATAGTTACACATAACATCGATACGATTAGTTTCATTATAGTTGATTTTTTCACGAATTCTCCCTCCACTTGAAAAGTATTCATACAGATATAAAGCAAAGAAAATACCAGTTTTTAGGGTTTCTATGCCACTTTATTTGCAGTACAGGCCACTTTTACAAGGTGCCAAGTTGAGGTGCTCAATTTTGTCACGTCGTAAATAATTTGTTGATCAATAAATAACTGTATGGGAGTGAATCATTGGGTCTATCTTTATATCTATATATATAGTATAAATTTATAACTTACATATAGAGGACCTTTAAATGCCAGTAGAACCAAAATTAGTAATGTTAGCCAGGCTTAACTCAGTGGATGGCTTTTCAAGCTTCGCCGATGCCTTAGAGGTGGTTGGAAAACTTCAAGAGCAAGGTATAAATGCCGTGTGTGAGCAAAGCCCAGGAGCTTTAATGGACTCACAAGACTCGTACTTACTAAAAGTGCCTGTGGATCAGTTTGAAGAGGCAGCTATTAAATTTAAAACTATTTTAGAATCTTAATTGCTCAACGGTAAAGTTTGTTTAAAGTTCGAAGTTTAAAAATTAAAAACTAATTTTAAATATATTTATTGGCTATGAGTTAAAGGCAAAAAAAAACCGCGGGTTAAATGAATCTATAAACCCAAGTGTTAAGGTGGGCGACTATATAATAACTTTAGGCTTCTCAATACGAGTTGAGCTTGCTCACCATTATCAGTGACGGTCCCCAAAAGTATACTTACAGGGTTTATTATTTCAAGTCCCACGGACATTTATAAATATACCAAACTCTTTATGTAAAACACAACTAGCTTTAAGAAGGTTTTTTTGGGCACGTATAAGTACCTCAAATGACTCAGCTAATTAACGCATTAATATGAGTCATTCCCGACTAAAATATAAAATTACTAAAATAAAAAATAATCATTGCTAAATACTAAACTATTGAAACCAATATGCCGATGGTCTCATTATGACACATGAACTACTAGACAAACTCTTTCCTTACTTAGTTTTTTACTACGGTTTTATAATGACCTTGTTTTTAAACTTACCAAAGGTGCAAAAACTAGCAGAAAAACATGTTACTCCACAGTTACTAAAACAAATGAATGCCCATCGTGGCCTTGCCTTAATTTGCCTTTTTGTAGGTAGTGTTTGGTCTTTACAGAACATTTGGTACTACTAGATTCATAATTAATATTTTTTTTGGCAATGGAATTGCAACTTAAGTAAGTTAATGAGCTTATTTAACAACAGATTACTTATAATAACTAAAAAATTTATTGCTCTGACAATTATTGTCTTTTATTGCAATACTTTAACAGCCAATAGCTTGTACCTTTTAGATCCAACTAGACAGGATTTAATTCAATTAGCAGAAGCCTCGCCTGATATAAATGCACCTTTAGCAGTTCCATTTGTTTTTCATCGTCACTCTTTGGAGTTTTATATGGGTATTCCCATTTCTAATCGTGTGAGAAATGGAGTGCACGCAAGACTGTTAGTTGAATATGGCCTTGTTGACAACTTAAGTTCAGCAAAATCATCTCTGCATAGTTATGAGGCTGGAACGATATTTTTAGAAGTTGACAGTAATGGAAAGCCTTACCTATCAATCCATCAAAGAAATAGCTTTGTATCCACAATTAATGATTCTAAAGTGCCTTATAATTTAAGGCTCATAAATCCTTTTGCTGTTACCGGTAGTAGCTCTGGGGTTGCCTACTTGCCTGAATATTTACTACAAAAAATTTCTAATAAATATCACTTGCCAATTAAGTTATCTTCTGAAGAATTATTTGATAGAATAAATAATATCACAGCACATAAATATTCAGCTCGTTTTGTGAAAAGCTACTTTAAAAAAATGAAAAGTAAAATATTTTTAAAAAATGAAATTTACCCAATTAGTGAGAAGCCAACAGATAAAAGCCGTTCGTCTTCTCCAGAGTTAGTGGAAGCTATTTTAACTGAAAGAGTGAAGCTAGAGCTTGCCCCAGAACTGGTTAAAATTGATCTAGATAAAATTAGAAATAGCGGAGTAGACAAAGTTAAAAGGGTAATGTGCAGGAATCTATTTTAGATCAAACTTAATACTAACAATAAAGAAATATCTAAATAGCTAGGGCTAATTGGTAGTATATGGCTTAGCGTTAATAGTGTTTTGCTCATAGGAACTACTGATTGGAGGTCGTCAATAAAGTATAACCATTTTAAGTGGAATATTGACTGAATGGCTCTAAAATTATAGGTTAGCGAGCATGAGTCAAATGCAATTTGGGCTTGATCAGCCACCAGTAAAAACTAAAAATTCTCCAAAAGTTTTATCTGTCTCACAAATTAATCGATTAATTAAAAATCAATTAGAAGGTGAGTTTTCACCGGTATGGTTGCAAGGGGAGTTGTCTAATTTTAAGGCTCATACTTCAGGGCATTTTTACTTTAGTTTAAAAGATAGCAATGCTCAAATTAGTGCCGTCATGTTTCGTGGTCAAAATTCAAAATTAAAATTTAAACCAGCAGTGGGTATGGAAGTGATCGTGCGTGGTCGCATTACAGTTTATGAGCCTCGCGGTAATTACCAAATGTTAGTTGAAACAATGGAGCCAGTAGGCGCTGGAGCATTACAACAAGCCTTTGAGCAATTAAAAACCAAACTTCGTAGTGAGGGCTTGTTTGATAAAAAACATAAAAAAGCATTGCCTGTATTACCAAAACATATTGCTTTAGTGACGGCCCCAACAGGAGCAGCCGTACAAGATATGTTAAATGTTTTAGGTAGGAGATCGCAATCTGTGAACATCACAGTGGTTCCTTGTTTAGTTCAAGGTGAGGCTGCACCAGCCAGTATTGTGAGTGCTTTAGTTAAAGCCAATCAAATTAAAGATGTGGATGTAATTATTGTTGGCCGTGGTGGCGGGTCCATGGAAGACCTTTGGGGTTTTAATAGTGAGCTGGTTGCTCGGGCAATATATGCATGTGAAAAGCCTGTGATCTCAGCAGTGGGTCATGAAATTGATTTTACTATTTCAGACTTTGTTTCCGACCTAAGAGCACCAACACCTTCAGCAGCAGCAGAGCTAGTTGTTGAAAACACTGAAAACTTAGTGGAAACCTTAGAGTCCTATAGCCATAGGTTAACTCGTGCTTTTAATGTAAAAATAGAAAGCTTAAAACAACAAGTAACTGGTTTAGAAAAGCGCTTAGTAGATCCAAGGCGTTACTTGCAAGATTTAACATTTAGATTAGATGAGTTAATGACTCGTCTAGAAAACGCCTCTTTAAATAAAATTAAACAAGCAAAATTAAAGGTGCAGGCGCTTGAGGGGGCTTTAAAAGATCCTAAAAGTATTATTAAACAAAAAAAATCTGAACTTGAAATGTTACAGCAAAAATTAACTCAAAGTTTAAAAACTAAAATAGAGCAGCTTAGGTTAAAACTAAATACTGTAACTGTTGCTATGGATAGTATGAGCCCGCTTAAAGTGGTAGAGCGTGGTTACTCAATTACCACTGCCAATAATAAAGTTATTAAAAAGTCATCTCAGTTAAAAAAAGGTGATGAAATAAATATTAAATTAGCTAAGGGTGAAGTTTTAGCTACTGTTGAAAAGGTCATTAAATAAAAAGGATATAAAGTATGGATTTTGAGAAAAAACTAAAAAACTTAGAAACAATAGTTAGTAAAATGGAGTCAGGGGAGTTAAGTCTTGATGATTCTTTAAAAAACTTTGAGTCAGGTGTATCCATTGCGCGCGAATGCCATGAGCAATTAGCAAAAGCAGAAAAAAAGGTTCAAGAGCTTGTAAGTGTAGACGCTAAAGGAAAGGCAACTACTAAAGACTTTAAATAATGAATGAGCTTAAAGAAAAGTTACTTGGCTTTGAGAGTTTTTTAAAAAGTTATTATCAAAGCACAGAATTTACCTCAAAATATAGTGGTAAGAAGTTATTATTTGAATCCATCAATTACAGTTTATTTAGTGGTGGTAAACGTTTTCGCCCACTATTGTCTTTAGCTACAGCTGAATTTTTTGAGTTAAACACAAAAATAGTTTATCCATATGCTGCCAGTGTAGAAAGTATTCACACTTACTCTTTAATTCATGATGATCTACCTTGCATGGATAACGATGACCTGCGCCGAGGTCAGCCCACTAATCATAAAGTATATAACGAGGACATAGCGCTTTTGGCTGGTGATGCATTAATATCTGAGGCCTTTGCTATTATTGCTGCCAATTATAAAGAAAATAGTGATAAGGGTTTAACGCTGGTTAGTTTGTTAGCCAGGTGTATTGGCCCTCATGGTATGGTCGCTGGGCAGGCTTTAGATTTAAGGAGTAAAAACTCAGACGGTGAGTTAATGAATGAGATCCATTTGCTAAAAACAGGTCAGTTAATAAAAGCAGCCACAGTGGGTGTTGGCGTAATAGCTGGTGCCAGTGATGAGCAGATCAAAGCTTTAAGTGATTTTAGCTTAAATTTGGGCTTAGCCTTCCAGCTTGCTGATGATCTACATGATGCTGAAGACGGTGATCATAGTGATGAAGCCAGTATGGTTAATGTTTTAGGTAAAGACGGAGTAAAAAAATTACTCAGTGAAAAATCACAGAAGTGTTATACAAGCCTTGAAATTTTTAATTCAAAATGTGAAAGTCTAAAAAAGCTAGTGGAATATAATTTAAATAGAAAGTTTTGAGGCTAAATATGTTGAAAACATTGTTGATTAGTATTTTTTTAATTACTTCTTGCTCAAATTTAAAGGTAAGGACTGCTGATAGATCAAAAAGTACACCTCAAAAAACAGAGAGTGTTGATCAAACAGAAATTCTTAAGCCTGAAAAACCAAAAGTATATAATATTGCCATTATTATAGGGCCAGGTGGGGCTAAAACCATGGGTTCTGCCGGTGTGTTAAAGCTTTTGGCTGATGAAGATATAAATATTAAATATGTTTCAGGCCTAGGTTGGGGGGCACTACCAGCTGCCATCTTTGCCAATAACTTAAAACCACATGAATTAGAGTGGCAATTTTATAAGTTAAAAAAAATGTCGTTAAGATCTAAAAACTTTATGGGATCTATAAGGGATTATTTGGACCCTAACAAAGTGGAAAACTACACAAAGCAAATTTTTGCATCTAAAAAAATACAAGATTTTAAATTAGCCTTTGCCTGTCCTGTTATACTTAAGGGGAGCAATAGCACCACCTTAAAGCTTAGCGATCAAGCCACTAAAGGCTTGATGATGTGTTTAGATCATCCGCCATTGTTTAAGCGTGCCGATCATCACACTGGTGCGGCATTATCCTATGGCCCATTAGCCGAACACTTTGAGAGTAAAGATATTAATTTTATTATTTATATTGATAGCTTAAGTAGTTTAACTGTTGAAGATTTGAGTAAAGTTAAGCTTGGCTCTAAAGATAAAGCTTACTGGCAAAGATTACTTAAGCTTAATAAGCATTACTCTGAGCACTCAGATTTTACCTTTACTGTGGATGCAGGTAACTATGATCTGTTTGGTTTTAACCAAGCTTCAGGTTTGATTAGCCAAGGTGAGCAGGCTGCAAAAAGCCAATTTAAAAGTCTTGTTAAAAAGCTTAAAGAATAAGCCTTCTAGGCCGATATAAGTTATAATTTAATTGAGTGTATGCTGGATTGCTCTACTGTGGCATATTTCAGGCCGAAGCTTCTAATAATTATGAAGCTATGGTATACACCTTATACAATTAAAACACGGGGAAGTTATGAGAAAGCCACTAATAGATATTTCAATCATCAAGCAGCGACTAGAGAATATTAAACCACTATTTGAAGATAGTGCGTTGGTTTTGTTTTCACATCCTGAGTATATCCGAAACAATGATGTTCACCATGCTTATCGCCAGGACTCCAATTTTTTCTACCTAACTGGTTTTGAAGAGCCAGGTGCTATTTTTGTTTGGCGTCCTGGGCAAACTCCTGAAACTGTTTTATTTGTTAGACCTAAAGATCCAGAAATGGAAACTTGGGATGGGTTTCGTTTTGGTACAGAAATGTCTGCTCGAGTTTTTCAAATGGATGCAGTCTATGAAGTTGATGCTTTTGAGACTGAAGCGCCCAAGTTATTAAAAGATGTGCGCACAGTTTTTCATCACCAGTATCGTGATGTCAAAAATGATGCTCGCATTCAAACAGTTTTAGAGCGAACTAAAAATGCAGCTCGCAGGAGCGGTAACGGACTATTATCAATTAAGGACCCTAATTCTGTATTGGGTGACGTAAGGTTAATTAAGTCAGAAAAAGAAGTAGAATTCATGAAAGTGGCCGCTCAGTTATCTGCTAATGCTCATGTATCCTTAATGAAGGCTATTGAGCCAGGTATGAATGAACGTGAGTTACACGGAATATTTATTAAAGAGATTATGGCTCAAGGGGCATCCCGTGAGGGCTACGGAACTATTGTGGCTTCTGGTAAAAATGCTACAACTTTACATTATGTTTTTAATGATGAAGACTGCGCAGATGGTGATTTATTATTAGTTGATGGTGGTGGTGAGTATAAATACTACACCGGCGATATTACTCGTGTGTTCCCAGTTAATGGTAAATTCACTGAAGTTCAAAAAAGGCTTTATAATCAAGTTTTAGATGTACAGAAAAAACTAATAGCAATGACTAAGCCAGGTATTACTTTAAAGCAAATCGGTGATGCTGCTACTGAAATGCTAACTAAGGTTATGGTTGATGAAGGGTTATTAAAAGGATCTGTGGCTGAAAACATTAAAAACTCAAGCTATAAAAAGTACTACCCACATGGTTTTGGTCATTGGTTAGGGATGGATGTGCATGATTGTGGTAGAGCTACTATTAACGGTGAGTCTAGAATGCTTGAGGCTGGTATGTGTTTAACTGTTGAGCCAGGCTTATATATCCCACAAGATGATATGGATGCACCAGAAGCTTTACGTGGTATTGGTATTCGTATTGAAGATAATATTTTGGTAACTACATTTGGCAATGAAAACTTAACAGAAAGTTGTCCAAAAGAAGTGGATCAAATAGAGGCTATTATGCAAGAGTCTTATTTGGGTTAATGAGTTTAAAATTTATAATGTAACTTTATAAAAAGACTTGTTAGGTATCTAACAAGTCTTTTTTTATTTTTTAAATTATATTTGGCTTGCTAACCAATTATTATAGATCATTTTATTCATTGTATTAACTTTAATAAGTTTATTGTAGTTTTTAGGGATTACAGCAAGCCTCTCTGCCAGGTCTATAATACTTTCTGCTTGAATGGTACTATGAAAGAGATCAAATATTTTTTTATTGTGATTACTCGTTATTGATTGCTGGTAATTTCCATTTTTATTTGTTGGTAAGCTTTCAAGGCTTTCATTTAATGCAGCTGACTTAGTATATATACTATTGAGAAGACGAGCTAAACTTAATTGAGTGTCTTTTTTATTTTTCATATTAGATTTTAATATACTTAAATAAATATTTGACTGACAATTTTGAATAATTTTATCCCATTTAATGTTATTAGTTTTAAAATCAATTTTTCGTTGATTAATAGTTTTTTGATTCTGGGTACTTTTATTCATTTTATGAAGCATTAGATAGTCAAAATTTTTAATAGAGAAATGTGCCAACACTAACTCTAATTGCTGCTGGGATATTCCATTTAAATTATCTGACGGATTTTTTATTTTGTAAATACTTGAGGCTAGCTCTAGTCTTTTGTTAAACATTTTAGTGTAGTTATTAACGATATCTTCAGCTTCTACAGGATTAGACTTTATTTTTTTGCTATTACATGAAGATGTTAAGCCTCCAATCAGTAAATATATTGTTAGTAATATTGCGATTTTTTTAAATTTATTTTTCATATTTATACCCTTAGTTATGTATTCATGTTTACTATTTGCAACCAATATGCCAGGGGAGAGTTGAAGTTAAGTTATTGTAAATACATGATTAAAATGAGTTTGGTGTCTATAAGCCAAGAATAATTCCATGATTAGAGACAGAAGGTATGGGCTAGTTTCTGAAGTGGAATTATACTTTTAAAGGCTGGGTGATTTTTTAAACCATAGTTTTATAGGTTTTAAAAATAACAAAATAAGTAATGTAATATTGGTTATGATTTGTAGGTAGTATGTGAGAGGGAGATCTTTTAACATAGTTAATGCCACAGCATAACCTGGTAATGAGATAGTCAACAAAACTACCATTGTGATCCTAGCCCAATTTTTACGTTTCCACATATAAAAGATAAGTGCCGAATATACGATTAGCGTAAATGATAATGTAAACACATATTTGGTAGAGTTTAAATCGAAGCCACGTTTTTGAAAAGATGAAATAAAGCCAAATACTGTGCTAATCAGTATTAAAAAAAATAGAAACTTTATAATATTTGGCATTGCCTTCATAATTATGAGTTAAAACAAAAAGATATAAGGTTCAATAAAAAAATGCCTACTAAGAAACTTAGTAGGCATTTAACGTATTTATTAATTTCAGAATTCAGTGTTTCACTCAAGGATAAAATTTTGTTTTGTGTATATCGTTCGAGCTTGCTCGTTGATAAAATTTTATAGCGCGTTGTCCAATCAGGACGCCTCACTATAAATATTTTACTTCATGTTTATCGCATGAGTTTACTCATGCTAACCCTTAGGATCTAATATATTCTTTGAAATTAATCCGGCGATTACAGCACCAATGATTGGAGCTACCCAGAATAACCAAAGTTCACTAATTGCCCAATCTCCAACAAATACAGCAGGACCAGTTGATCTAGCAGGGTTCACTGAAGTGTTAGTCACTGGAATACTAATTAAATGGATGAGTGTTAAACACAAACCAATTGCAATTGGTGCAAAACCAGCAGGAGCTTTTTTACTTGTAGCGCCTAAGATTACTAATAAGAACATCATTGTCATTACAACTTCCATAACGAATGCAGATCCCATAGAGTATTTACCAGGAGAATGCTCACCATAACCATTGGAGGCCATTCCACCAGCTAATACATCAGTTCCGTTTCCAGAAGCGATATAATAAAGTAAACCAGCAGCTGCAATACCACCAATCACTTGAGCAATGATGTACATAGGTACGTCTTTAGCATCAAAGCGGCCAGCAGTTGTTAAGCCAATAGTAACGGCAGGATTTAAATGACAGCCTGAAATATGGCCAATTGTGTATGCCATTGTTAGAACTGTTAGGCCGAATGCCAATGAAACTCCAAGTAGGCCAATTCCCACCTCTGGAAAAGCTGCTGCTAGCACGGCACTTCCGCAACCACCAAAAACTAACCAGAAAGTTCCGATACTTTCTGCAATTGATCTTGTCATAATACTCATGATGTTCCTCCTGTTATCTACGACTTAAGTACGTAGACGTTGTACCTAGTTATTAATGAAACTAGGTATTTAACTCATTTATAGTTAGACTTTAATCTATGCAAATAATAACAAACAAATTATGCTCATGTCTATTTTATGCGCGTATACAGACCTTGGTATAGTATGGCAAAACTAAAACTCTTTAGAAATATTAATAAATATTTCTAGTTTATTAAGAAGCGAATATAAAGCTACAAATAGTTAAATTGGAACCAATTATTTTTATCAGAAATTTTATTTAAAGACTCTTCGCTATCAAAGTTACTATTAAGTTTGTCGGCAGATCGAATTGTGAGCCTATGGTGAGTGGCGCTTTCAACTAAAGAAATATCACCCATTGTATTTCCACTGGCAAAAAATGGTTTAACGTTATTAGTGTGCTCAAGTAAGGCATTTACTTTACCCTCTCTATAAGTGATGGGACCTCCTTGAATATCAGTAACTATGTCATTTTCAACTTTTGTTACAATGCCAACAACATTTTCAAAGGGAATGTTAAACTTTTTAGCTGCTGGTTCAACGGCCCATTTAACCGATGCTGTTACAATATATACCGGAACATTATTTTCATGGAATAGGTCAATAATTTGCCTTTGTTCATTGAAGGTTGCAAAATTTGATTTTTCATCAACGGCAGCCTGTGCCCATTCACGAACCTTTGTAATATTTCGTCCTTTATTTATTTGCGCCAACCATAAATAGGCATCTTTTGGCTTTTCGGAATGTAAATTTATATAGTAATCCCAAGGTTTGTGCGGGAGTTCAACGAGGTTGTTTTGAATTTGGTAACGAAAAAATGTTTCACCCATATCACCAGGCCATAATGTGCCATCGGCATCAAATGCGGCTATTGGGTTTTCGACTTCTTTGATTGTTTGTAAAAGAGTATCTTTAATTTTTTGAACGTAATCTGCATCTATAGTCTTCATAAGGTTCCTTAGCACGTAGTAAGCTAGGCTTACGCTAGTGCGATATACAAAAGTTTTTAACTTGGAGCGCTTCGTGGTAAATAGACGATGCGATGCCAGTTGAATTTCCATACTTCTTAAGTCACGAGTTGATAGAATAATTATAGCAAATAAAAGAGAACTAAGTATACTATTGATGTGACTCAGTGTTTCGTTATACCTTTTTTATTGAGTATGAGTTACATTATTAAAAAAAAGGATATCACTAAATGAAAGCATTTAACTCTGTTGTACGTACAAATAATATTCAAAAGCTTCAAGAGCAAGAACTGGACTTACTAATCATTGGTGGCGGTATCACTGGTGCCGGTGTAGCTAGAGATGCTGCAAGTCGTGGCATGAATGTGGGGTTAATTAATTCCAACGATTTTGCCTTTGGCACAAGCTCTCGCTCTAGCAAGTTGATACATGGTGGAGTGAGGTACTTAGAAAACTATGAGTTCTCATTGGTTTTTGAAGCCTTATCTGAGCGAGCAAAATTGTTTGAAATTGCCCCACATTTAGTGCACCCACTTCGGTTTATGATTCCAATTTTTAAGGAAAGTCGAGTTGGTATGTTTTTGATGGGTGTTGGAATGTGGCTTTATGATGCACTTTCATTATTTGAAGCACCAGAACTTCATGAAAGACTAAATAGTGAAGAGTCCATTGGAAGAATTCCAATTTTAAGAAATAAAAACTTAAAAGGTTCCTATGTGTATTCAGATGCTTATATGGATGATGATCGTTTAGTTCATGAAACCTTAAGATCTGCCAATGAATTTGGGGCTATGTGTGTAAACTATGTCAAAGCTAACAATGTGGAAATGCAAGACGGGAAAATCACATCTGTTAACTGTATTGATGAAATTTCAGGTGAAAAATTTAATATTAAAGCCAAGCATTTTGTAAGTACTGTTGGTCCTTGGACTGATGAGGTGGCAAATAGCTTTTTTGATAAGTGGAAATCCATATTAAGGCCATCAAAAGGAGTTCACTTAACATTTAGTAAAAGCAGAATTCCCATAGATAGTGCTGTAGTTATGGGGGCGGAAAAGAGTAATCGTATTGTATTTGCTATTCCTAGGCATGAAATGGTGATTATTGGTACCACAGATACAGACTATAAAGGTGACCCAGCCCATGTTAAAACTGAAGTTGAGGATGTAAAGTATATTTTAGAAATTGCTAACAACTATTTTCCCAATGCTAATTTAGAAGTAAGTGATATTGTCGCCAGTTATGCTGGCATTAGGCCCTTAGTTAATGATGGGTCGGCCAGTGAAGGTAAAACAAGTCGCGAGCATACAATAATAAGTGACCCACGTAATATTACATTTGTGGCCGGTGGTAAGTACACCACTTACAGAAAAATTGCCGAAGACTGTATGCATTCAGTGCTTGAAAACTATGACTTTGAGCAAAGAGTAAAGTTTAATAAAAGTAATACCTTGATTCCGTTAAACCCTAATGTGAATGAATCCAGTTTATTAAAAACTAGAATGAAGAAAAATTTAATTATTAGGCAAACTGGGTTATCAGAAAGTGAAGTGCAGTTATTAATTGAGCGTCACGGAGCTGAGTGTATGACTATGTTAGATAAATGGTCAGGTTGGCTTGATCGGTCGGTATGGTGTGTAGAGGCAATGCAAGCCATAGAAACAACCATGTGTATGCATTTAGTTGATTTTTATATTAGAAGAACACCATTATTTTTGGCCTATGAAGACAACGGGCAGTCTTTAAGGCATGACATTACAAAGGTATTTTCGGGATATTACAATTGGGATGATGAGCAAATAGCAAAAGAAAATAAAATGCTAGATGATCACTTTGCCAGTGAGTTAGGGTGGAAAGAAAAAATTAATGGATAGTACTGAAAGAAAAACAAATTTAGTGATTGGCGCTTTATACAAGCACTACAAAGGGATGAAGTATAAACTTCATGGTACTGTAAAGCATAGTGAATCATTAGAAGAGCTTGTTCTTTATGAAGCCTTATATGAAAATAAGCTTGGTAAAATGTGGGTTCGTCCTAAGGAAATGTTTCAAGAGTTTGTTGAGATTGATGGGAAGTGGGTTCCGAGGTTTGAACTTCAAGAGTTTTAAAATTTAGAGAATTAATTTTACACCGTCCAATGGGGACGAAGCGTGAAGGATAAAAATTGATTC
>CALLBC010000023.1 GCA_938001965.1 uncultured Bdellovibrionales bacterium
ATAATTGCTTACAATACTATAAAAAAATTCAGGCTTCCAGCAAAGACTATTGAGGATTAATGTTATTTCAAAGAAGAAAGTTTATTTTAGGCTTGCTGAGTACTTTTAGCTTTCAAACCAATCAATCACTAGCATTTTCTAAAAAGCCTGCCTACCAAGTATCATTTCAAAGAAATATTGGCACAATGGATACCGAAGAATTCTTTACTGAATTACTTGATTACGAAGACCTTAAAGGGTTTAAACTCCTAAATGAACAATTTGAAAGTCATAAACTTATTTTAAGGCAAGACTTTAAAAAGAAGTCTAGCCTGCTTACTTGGACCTATGTATTTAAAGATGAAAATACATATTACGAATGGGAAAAACAGATCAGCTCTAGGCAACTCATTAAAAAGAACAACCAACACCTTTCACACCATATAATTAGAAAAAAAATTAAATATATTTATTTATAGGCTATATATTCATTAACGACTCAACCCTTTCCCTGGCTGTCAGCAATCTCCTGAAAGCTAACATAATAAAATAATTAAGACCTTGCTCTTCAAGGGACTCACAAATCTATTCTTGGTATAAATTATTAAGTGTAATACTATAAAGTATTATAAATTTAAACTACAAACACTGTTTTGCTAGTTGGAGCCAAGTAAATAGGCTTGTTAAAAAAATTTAACAACCACCCACTAAAGTGGGTGGAATACTCTGCCGGCTAAAGCCGGTTTTATATTGGGGCTAAAGCCCCTTTCGGCTAACAGCCGATTACTCAACTACAAAGTCATCTTTATTCTCTTTGCTTTTGTGTTTATCTAAATACTCTTTAATCATTTCATCAGTAACATTACCTGCTGAAGCACAAAAATAACCTCTTGCCCAAATATGCTGCCCCCAATATCGCTTTTTCAACTCTGGGAATTCTTGCTGAATTTTAAATGAAGATTTCCCTTTTAAAAGCTGTGCTAACTTGCTGGGGGCTATTGTTGGCGGTGTCGATACCAATAAGTGAATATGATTTTTACTGACTACACCTTTTAATATTTTTATATCGTATGACATGCACACTTCACGAATAATTGTGCGTATCCTTGTGGCTATATCTCCGTTGAGTACATTATACCTATACTTTGTTATCCAAACTAAATGATACTTAATATCGTGCACTGTGTGAGATCCTTTCCTGTAATTTTCTATAATCCTCCTATTATTTATAGGAAATTACAATACACGAAAGCCACACATTAATTCCGGCTAAAGCCGAAGGTTTTCAACCAGTTATTGGAACAATAAAATATCTTATTTAACCTAACAAAGTCTAAAATAAACTAATCATATGAGTGACATGTATACAAAGGCTCTGATAACTTATCTGGAGTTCAGTACTTTAGCTATTAAATTTACTTGTTTAATTTCAGTTACAATCTAAGCAAAAATTTATGGAGATATTCATTAATGAAACTAGATACCTATTGTCCATATCCCTTCATGCACGCCGCTCAGTCATCACAAGAGTCATTCCAACCATGTTGCATATTTGATTCTAAAGGTGTTAAAACTAAATATAGTTCAATAAAAGATTATTGGAATAGCGATTTCCTGTTGAGTGTACGCAAAAATATGCTCATCGGTGAGCAAGTTGCTGGTTGTCATAAATGTTATTCTGAAGAAAAACATACTAATGAAAGCCTTAGGACACACACCATGAAACATTATGGTTTTCAAAAAAATTTAAAAATTAAGTCATTAGAAGTTTTATTATCAAACAAATGTAATTTAAAATGTAGAATGTGCTCTTCTGATCGCTCTAGCAAATGGATTAATGATGAAAAACTTTTTTCACCTAATAAAAAATCTACTGTTTACGAAACAAGTCTTGATACTTATTTTCCAAATGACTTTGACTTATCTAATATTGAACATATTAATATATTAGGTGGCGAGCCATTTTTGTCTCGCGAATTAAATAATTTTTTACTAAAATTTGAAAATAAAAAAAATATCAAACTTGTAATATCAACAAATGGCACATTCTTTCCAAAAAAAGATTTTTTTGAAATTATAAAAGATTATAAACATATAAAAATTGCTTTAAGCTTTGACAGTCCTGGTAAGCTTGGCGAGTACATACGGTCAGGTTTAAATTGGGAAAAATTTGAAGATATAACTCAGAAATGGATAAATATTGCATCTTCTATGAAAAATCTCTCTATACATTCACACTGCACTCTGAGTGCCTACAATACACATGCAATTTTAGACG
Source organism: uncultured Bdellovibrionales bacterium (assembly GCA_938001965.1). Taxonomy (GTDB): domain Bacteria; phylum Bdellovibrionota; class Bdellovibrionia; order Bdellovibrionales; family UBA1609; genus JAHDIR01. The sequence goes on from CALLBC010000023.1 coordinate 2,258, forward strand.
TGATTCAATGGGCCGCCAAACACAACCTTACGAGCTTAACCTTTGCTAAGGTGTATTGGCCTACCGAACTCCAACCAGAGGCACTTCCTGCTAACGTGAAAAAAAAAATTTATAATTACTATTTCAACAAAAATAACGAAGAATTTCTTTTTGATAAAATTGTAAATGAACTTAATGTAACTAGGTTTACACATATTTCCTTCATTCGCTCTATGTTGATTAAGATTTTAAGTGATCATACTCAACAAGAAGCTAGTGAAGTTAAGTTTTACGAATATACGAACAAATTAGATAAAATTAGGGGCGAATCGTTTTATGAAATTAGCCCCTATATAGACAAACCCCGTAATTCTATTAGTAATTTGTGAAACTTATAAACTTTCTAATAAGACTTATAGCTTCTATAAGATTATCTTGTTATTCTAATTTCAATTTTCTTATTATTTGAGTTAATGATATTACCTGTGTCATGATCTTCACGTCTATTTTTAGACTTATCAGCAAAACCAATTCCCATTAACAAAAGTGGCTCTTCACTTCCTCCATATGGTTTTAAAATTTCAGCGACTTTTTTATGCTCAAAGCACTTACAACAACCGGTTTGCAGCCCAATCATACTAGCAACTAGGTTAACATAGCCGGATGTTATACCAATAGCTTGATTAAGGTCAGCCTCTAAAATTTTAAGGTCATGATCATTTGCTTTGCCTTGCTGAGCTTTGGTTAGCTCATTACAATGATACCCTGAGTTTAAGTTTTCATATTGAAATCTAGAGAAAACAAATAAAGTGTTTGCTAAAACTTGAGGATTTTTTCTTACAAATTTATCATTTGCGTCATCACAAGATGTTGCATGATAAATAGCCTCTATAACCTCTCTATTTTGCACAACATGTACAGAATAAAATGGAATATTTTGTTTAGTAGGGCATTCTGTTGCAGCAGTTAATATTATCTCCAACTGCTCTTCAGATAATTGCTTAGATAAATCCCAATTTCTCTGACAACGTTGAGACCTTAAAATTGCCTTTTCAATTTTAGGAAAATCATTAATAATTAAGTGCTTTGCTTTTAAATTAGTTTCGCTGACGCTCACGCCAGTATTATAACGAGCTTGCTGATGTAACATTTAAAATTTCCTTTTTAATATTTAGTTAAAACTACCTTGATTAGGATATCAGTTGAGTTACTAAAGATGCAAGTAATTTTCTGTATGGAAGATATGCAAATTATTAATAGCTTAGATATACTCTTAAGTTTAAAAACAGCTTGCTAATAATATAATACTCATAAGATTTTGTTCTAATGTTTCGTTTTGATAAACATATTGTCTTATCTTTTATAAAATTGTATTTTGTCGTGAAGGGCTACAGAGTACTTTTTAAGAATAGGAGCGATTATTAAATGCAAAGTAAAAAAATTAACTCTATGCCATGCAGTAAAATGTGGACAGACATTAACCTTAATGTATTCGAAAAAAGCATAAGAACATGCTGCTTCCGCTGGACTGGTGAAACCTCAAAAAAAGAAATAGATAATTTAGGAGGAGATGCTTTTCTTTCACTACCGATAATTAAACAAGCAAAAAAAACATTTTTAACTACCAACTCATTCCCCAAAGGTTGTGAAAAGTGCGAGGCTAACTGGGACTGTCGAAGTAAAGTTTATTATAATAAATGGAAATTTGACAGCTTCGACGAGGAAAAGTTAAATGCACTTGAAAGTAAAGACTTAATAAGTACCATTGAAATATTTCCAGGAAATATATGTAACCTCTCATGCCTTTATTGTAACGAAGATCATAGTTCGAAATGGGCCAGCATAAAAGGCAAAGGTAAATTTATTGATGAAAAGTGGGAACAAAGTATGCTCTCTGTACTTTCTTCTTATTTAAAAAAAAGGTGGTCTAAGCCAGACAGCCCCCCTATAGAGTTTAAGTTTGGGGGTGGGGAGCCATTTTTGAATAAAAGTTTTGATTTATTTTTAGATAGAATTTTAGAAATAAACTCTGATAGCAAATATGCTCCAGATGATTGTACAATTTTTGTTATTAGCAATTTAAGTTTTGATACTAAACTATTAAATAAATTCATTCATAGAGTTACAAAATATTCATCATTTAAATGGGTTATATGTGGAAGTATTGATGCAATTGGTAAGCCTGCTGAAAATATTCGCAATGGGCTAGACTTTAATCAGTTTGTTAAAAACTTAGAGTTCCTAGCAACCAATAAACAAATAAAATTAGAGCTACTACCAACTTTAAGTATTTTAAGCCTTCCTGAAGCACCAAAATTTTTTAACTGGGTCTTTAGTTTTATTGAAAAAAATCAAATTAGTAAAAATAGATTTTGGGTCAATGCACACCAAGTAACACACCCGTACCCTATGCATATATCAGCCTTACCTAAATCTTATATAAGTTACATGGAAGAAACTATTAAAATGTTAGAGGGCACATTCTTAAGTAATCTGATTAATTTTTATGAAAACATTATTGATAATATTGGTGTTGATCGAACAGTAAAAAGAATTTACGAATTAGAAAAATTTTATATTGAAATGGGTGCTCTGCAAAAGAAAGACTATTTTAAATTATTTCCTGTGCTAAATAAGGTATTAAATCTATCATTATAATTATGATAAACTAACAAACTCATTAAAAAGCCTGAGTTTTTTGTCCTGCTATCTCCTTGCTTTATTCTCTTTATAGTCCCGCCAAGACTTACCTTTCCTGGCTGCTGGATCCATTTGAAACTTTCTTACTGCTGCATTATGCTGTGCTAATGTTTCAGAAAATACATGCGTACCATCATTTCTACTAACAAAATATATTTTTTTTGACTCAACAGGGTTTACTGCTGCCTTCATTGCAGCTAGTCCAGGGTTCGCTATAGCACCATAAGGCATGCCCGAAATAGCATAAGTGTTGTATCTAGTTTTTTCTAATATATCCTTTTTTCGAATATTTTTAGGAAACACTCCTGTCTTATCAAACATCCCATATAAAATTGTTGGATCACATTGAAGACGCATACCAAGTTTAATTCTATTATGATAGACAGAAGACACTAATCTCCTCTCGGAACCAACTCCTGTTTCTTTTTCAACAAGACTTGCCATAATTATGTGATCTTTTCTCGACATTTTTACTTTGGCACCCTCGAGGCTTTTCGTATAATTAATTTTAAAATTTTTGACCATTTTTTTAATCAAAGACTTAATAGTAGTATTCTTATTTAAGAAATACGTCTCAGGAAATAAATAACCTTCAAAATTTGGCAGGTCTTCATTAAGTAGCTCTTTAACAAATTTTTTATCCCTCGCAACCTTTAAAAATTCTAGCCTTTTAAAATAACCATGCTGCTCTAAAAGCACACCTATATCATTGATGTTAAGCCCCTCCTGAAAAGTTATCTTTTGGTCTAATGTTTTACCTGTCGTTAACTCTTGCAAAACCTCTAACTGCGACATTGAGGGTACTAAGCTATAAGTTCCAGCTTTTAATTTTTGGTTATATTTTGTAAATTTAGAAAATAATTTTATGATTAAATTTTTTTCTAAGTACCCTTTGACAGATAAATCTCTTAGTACCCTATTAAAAGTGGCCCCAGCAGGCACTTCATATACTAAATTTGCTAACTCAATATTAGCTGGTTTTTTTAAGCCTTGAAAACTAAAGTAAAAATAAGAGCAAATTAATGCGATAACCAGAAAAAAACTAAAAAATAATTTTTTCATTACTAAAACTCCATTTTAAATTAAGGATACTCCAACCCTGGTAAAATTTTATCTGGCTCAAATGAGCCTCGATCCTCTAAACTCGCAATTGGTGTTGTGCAATACTTTACAGCAAAATTACCAGAAGGCTTATCATTCCCAGACTTCCCCAAACCTCCAAAAGGAAGCCTCGAGCTTGCTCCATTAGTAGTTCTATTCCAGTTTAACAAACCAACCCTTGCTTCAACTAATGCTTTTTCATAAATAGACTTATCTTTTGTAAAAATCGACATCGCCAAACCAAAACCAGATGCATTTGTAATCTCAATAGCTTGATCTAGCTCATTAGCTTTATAAATAGCCACATTTGGTCCAAATATCTCACTTTTTTGATATATTGATTTTTCATCAAAGCTCTGAACTAAGTTTATACTTGGAGTCACGTAACTCCCAGCATAGCCACTTGGACTGATGGCCTTACCTCGCATTAATGACTCAGCACCCTCCCTGCCAGCAATCTCCTGAAAGCGTACATACTTATTAACTGAGTCCTTGCTAATTAATGGACCCATAAATGGGGAATTGCTCCAGTGGTCTATTTTAATTTTCTTAGCAGCAGAATAAAATTTATCAACAAATTGATCATAAATTGATTCATGTAAAACTAATTTACTGGTACAAGAACACCTTTGCCCGGCTGTTAAAAAACACCCAATCAAAGTGTCATACACTCCTTTTTCAAGATCAGCGTCATTCCACACGACTGTTGTGTTTTTGCCACCCATTTCAAGAGCTAAAGTCTTCCAATACTGGTTAAGCGTGTCTTGTTTTATTTTCAAACCAACATCATATGATCCTGTAAATAAAACTCCGTCGACAAGCTTGTGAGCAACAATTCTCTTACCTGTTTCACTCATACCTTGAACTAAATTAAAAACTCCTTCGGGAAAACCAGCCTCATGAAACATTTCAGCCATAAACTGTCCTACTGCTGGAGTTTTATCCGATGGCTTAAATACAATCGTATTACCTGTCAATAATGCCGGAATTATATGTCCATTAGGCAAATGAGCCGGAAAATTAAAAGGGCCAATTACAGCCATTACTCCCCTAGATTTGTACCTGACCACACCGTCTGTATTGGGTAAGGCATTTTCAATTCTTTGCTCACTAACTAATTTTAACGAATGCTCTAAAGTTATCTTAATCTTTCCAGCTAGAGCTTTAGCTTCTGTAAGAGCTTCCCAAGTTGGCTTACCTGTTTCTCTTGAAATTATTTGCGCCATTTTATCAATATTTGCTAAGTAAACTTCTTGTAACCTTAATAAGTAATTTTTTCTCTCATCTAAAGAAGTAAAACGCCATTTTTTGTAGGCATTACTTGCCGCGCTGCAGGCATCATCAACATTTGTGTAGGAACAGGAAAGGTTAATCACTTTATCTTTCAAATCCGATGGAGAAAATTTTTCCCAAGACTCATCTACCCTGTTTGCTTTATTAAAAGCTCCATTTATATAATCCCCTTTAAAATCAATTTCAGATATATTCATATATTTCTCGCTCTAAATACGTTAATCTTTTATAAAAGTAACTACGTTCTTTAAAATCTAATCTCAAAATTAAAACTAATCAATGCTTCGTTTATCAATTTCTCTTGCTAACACTTTAGCTACAAGCTCGTAATAAAGAGCTGAAGGGTGCCCATCCCCCTCTATATACAGCTTTCTCCAATCATATTTTTCATGATCTTCACTTGAGAAACCAATTTCATTAATATCTATAATTTTAATTGGAGAATTTTTAAAAAATTTTTTTATTCTATCCCTTAAATCTGTGCTAAAATAGCGAGCTAAAACCAAATATGTCGTTTCTGTACCAAAATATTTTGATGTTTCAATATGCAAACTTAACATTATATTCTCTAAATACTGAAAATGAGATGTATTCCAATACAAAGGTAAGCTCACTTTGAAATACCTTAGTATTGAGGAGTAAGAAAGAACGGACTTTACAAAATGACTCGCCGGGTAGACCTCTTTATAAGGTAAGCTTTTATAAAAGTTTTTCTTTTCATCAAAGATTATCGTTAAAGGATTTGTGACTATATTTTTGTACATCTGTTTATTTGGGTGGCCATCTTTTCTAGGAATTAAATTAATATAACTAATTAGTCTTTTGAAATGAAACTCTTGGAATAAGTAGACTGCAACACCCTTTTTTTCCTTAACACCATATCTTAAATTTTTATATTTTTTAAAATTAATGAGAAGATTATTAATTGCTGCTCCTTGTACACCAAAGTTATAAGCCTGATATTTTTTTGAATAATAAGTAAACCTTGATGGAAGTGATTCATAATTTGAAACCCCTTCACCAAAAGTAAATGAACCTCCAAAAAAAAGTATGTGCTTTTCTCTATCTCTAGATAAGGTCTTTCGTCTTGAGTTAGCATCAATATCATACTGAACATTG
>CALLBC010000024.1 GCA_938001965.1 uncultured Bdellovibrionales bacterium
CGTGCACAAGTTGTCCCAAATGGACCATCGTGCACAACTAAATAATTATTAGTTTTTTTTAAAACCTCTCTTCTTGCGGTAAGACCCGATGTTCCGGCCCCAATAATAATCACATCATACTTTTTCACAATAATTCCTTTCAGCTCTTCAATGAGCCGTCAATATTTAGTTTTTTTCAGTTCCCCATGATGCTTTCTCAGTCAATGTTAGCTGTAAGCCCTCTTCGAAACCAACTTGTTTTTGTACGTAAAAAATTAGTCTTCTTTACAAAGAGTTAAATTTTTTAACTACTCAGTTAGTTTAATAAGCTACACCATTTCTTTTTTTATCGGCAATCTTAATTTAACTGAATAATCTTTCTGTCCCCCCACCAAAAAAAAGAGAGGGTCATTTCCTTAACTTTTAAACGCATAGTATCTTAAGAGGTATAAAGTACTTTTTATAAGCTTATAACCAAACTCTAAAAACGCCCAACCAAGCATCTTCTGCAGCCCTAAGATCATCCTCTAATAAATCGTTGCGACCAAGGTCAGCAACTTCATACTTTAAAGTAATCATTGCGTTACTACTAAACTGATAACGAAAGCCAAGTCCGTGCCTTATAAAGCGATCACTGGAAAAATCTTGGTTCAAGGTCAGTTGCTCAAACTTATACATACCAATAAGTTTGTTAGTAAACTCCCATTTAAGTTCTGCTAATAAGCCTAGTGACTTTGCATTTTCTGTGGCTGCCTGAAATACAGGGTTCCCTGTATATACATAGGGTGCAAGAGTACCATTATAAGCCGTTCTATTGTAGTTTTTAGCAAGTACAACCTCGGTTGACAGACTAATTTTAGGTGATTTTTCACTAATTTTATCAAACACTAACACGTTATAAAATGAAATAGCCCATGGAAGCGTATCTTTAAGAAGCCTATTATCAGTTCCTGCTGAGCCTTTACTACTATTATCTTCATAAATTCCGCTTAACCCAAACATCATTGGAAAGTCTTCCGGGTTGTACCTTAGGTTAAGTGTACTAACAAGTGGAGTGCCAGACTCACTAAAAGAGCTACCATTATGTCCTTCTGTTAGTGAAAAGTCGTAGTGAAAATCACCAAAGTCAGCTGAAACCATAAGCCCAGCCTCAAAGTCTCTAAACGTATGGCCTGTTTGAATACGATTATAGGTTCTGTGTTCGTCAGTTAATAAACCAAAGGGCAAATAAAAGCGCCCTACGGTTAGGTATCTAAACGGAGAATTTTTTTTACCATTATCCCAAGAAAAGTAAAGCTCTCTAGCATTGCCTTTGGTAGCAAAGGGTCCCGTTGCAAAGTTAGTAGTGGCTACAGCTTTCAATTTTGAGTTGTTTTCCCCTTCTAAGATATTCACATTTAAGCTTGCTGTAGCTTTCATAATTGCAAAGTTAGATGTTCTCTCAGATTTTCCTTTAGGTCTGAATGAAATACCTCTAAAGTCACCATAAAACCAATCTTTTTGTGAGGTTTTTGCAAAACCTATCCCTCTAGAACCATAGGCTTTTCCTCCAATTGTGCGAGGACCTCCACCTGTGACATTAACATGGCAGCTAGTACAAGAGTTCTTTTCTCTGGCTGCATATTCAGGCCGAGCCTGGGAAATTACTGATGTAAGTAAGCTTGCTATGAAGCAAAGAATTAAAGTGAGGTTTGATAAAAAATTAGTAAAATGCATGATGATCACCTTTTTTAAAAACTATTAATAATGTTTAGCCTTAATTTTTATTTAAAACCTGATTAACTTCAAGTTGTTTTTAAGTGCTAAATGATTGAAAAACAAAAGAAATTACTAACAATAGCTATTGTGTGTTTTTTAGACAATTTATGAATTAATTATAATTAAGAATTTCTTAACAAACCCTTAGTGTCTCTTATGTTATAAATAGGTCTAATTGCTTCAATAATTCTTAATAAAGGGAAACATTATGCCAAAGAGTAATCTTTCATTTGTATTAATACTATCTATAGGTTTATTAAGCCTTGCATCTGTTGGGTGTAACTCTGGAACACAAGACTTAACTCCTTATGAGTCAAGATTAGCCCAAAATCAAAGTGGATTTACGGGCGCACCAATGTTCAAAGAAATTGAGCAAACTGTTTTCTTAAACCCTCAAGTTCCTGCCAGAAAGTGTGCTGCATGCCATGTTGAAGGAGGAAATGATTTAAATTTGACTGAAGGATCTGCCTTCAATGAGTTAACAAATGAGCCTTCACAGAATTACGGCAGAGATAGTCGCGTAATTCCTGGTGATGCGGAAAACAGTCTTTTAGTGCAAAAACTAACTAGCACCTCTGCTGGTTCACAAATGCCTTTAGTGGGCGGAGCCTATGAATCAGACAGTTGTGAAATTCGCTTAATCAAAATTTGGATCAATGCTGGTGCTAGCGAAACTATGACAAAAGAAGAAGCCTTAGAAAAATTAGGCCTTGAAATAGATCCAAACTGTGACGCAGTTAAAGAGGAAGAGCCTGAAGTGGTGGCTGAGAAGCCTGTTGAAAAAGAAGAGGAAGAAGAGCCTAAAACTAAAACAGAGGAGAAAGAAGTTAAAGAAAAAACTCCCGAAGTTGTAGTTGAAGAGCCTATTGTGGATGAAAAAAATGATTCTGAAAAAAAAGAGGACTCAAAAGTTAAAGAAAAAAATGATATCACTTTATTTTCTGAAATTTCAGATAAAATATTTATGAACCCCAGTGATGCTAGCCGAAGATGTGCGAGTTGCCATAGTGAAAGTGGGAGGCTGGGTAACTTAGTCCTAGAAGGCGACTTTGCTTTTAATGCCTTAACTTCTGAGCCATCAGCTGGTTATAACAGACCTGCACGCATAATGGTAAATGACTCTGAAAACAGCTTGATAGTAGAGAAACTATTAGGAAAGCCAGGAGTTGGGTTACAAATGCCAATGGGTGCAACACCCTATGCCGCTAATAGTTGTGAAATTAACTTATTAAGGCTATGGATTGATGCTGGAGCCGAAAAAAACATAACTCGTGCAAAAGCATTAGAAAAGTTAAATAGAACTGATGATTTAGGTTGTAATTAATATTAAAGGAGATAATCGTGAAAAAAACATACACAAGAAGAGAGTTTGCTAAAATTTCTGGCTTAACAACTTTAACTGCTGCTGCCACTGCTGCAATAAGCATAAATGCTAATGCTTCCGGCACCACAGAAATGAAAAGAGATGTTGCTAAAGCTGCTGGCCCAATCATGGCAGATGTTAACAAGCATTCATCTGCTAAAGGGATTGGTTATATCGCCAAAGCAACTGACCCTAAAAGAGCATGCTCAGGTTGCAACTTCTATAAAGATAAAAAGTCCAAAAAGCCAGGAGCATATGCCCCCTGTCAGTTAATTATTGAAGAAGGCGGAAAAGTTAACGTTCTAGCTGGCGCAAGTTGTAATACCTTCTCAGCTAAATCTTAAAATAAAATACAAATTTTTACTATAGAAAATTAAGCCACCAACCTACATAGGTGGCTTTCTTTTTTATAAGCCTAAACTCACTCAAAGAGTAAAAACTTAGTCCACTCTTCAATTGAAGTAAACTTTTTAAAACTACTTGCATAATTTTTAATTATTGAGATTGATAGTTACAATATTTGAAAATGATACTGAACCATCTTCACAAGTAGTTTTAACTTGATACCTAATACTACTTTTAAAATCAGACTTAGGTGTTATTTGAGTATAATTAGACTGCACAATTAAAGGCCACGCTATTTGTAGATCCGCAGTTTTTTCATCATGTAAAAGTTCAATTTTTGTGTACTTTACCCCGACTTCTTTCTTCCAAGTAAAAATATAAGTACTCGCTGAACCCTGCTTATGAGCCGTAGCCTCTACTTTTGGGCAAGCTGACTCTTCTTCAGGATCTTCTACTTCTTCTTCTGGAGGATGAGCGTTTAAGGTGAGCTGCCTTTCCTCTAGAAGTTTATCACCACTATAAATTCCAACTGAGTATGAGTATATTTCATCGTATGTGTTCAACAGCAGGCGGTATGTTTGAGCAAGCTTTCCATTGTCATAGATAAAGTTACCCATTTCTTGGTTATTTTTTTTGAATTTATAAGTTAAGCCATCATGATCGCTGGTGACTGTGGCAACAATACTAAAAACATCACCAACAGATAGAATTGTATGTGGGACTGTATATATATCAACTTTTAAGTTACTGTAATCTTGATCTGTGCCTTCACTAGACAAATCTTTATCTTCAGATATTTCTTGATCACTATCTAATAAGGAATAATCTATTGGCTTCGTGCAATTTTGAAACAAGGCCAGGCAAAGAGCCAAAACCGTTATTACTATATAAAAATTATTTTTTGTATGGACCACATTTCCCCCGAAACTTGTCTAAGATAATAATATCATAAGATTGTGGCTACTAATCATTCATTAAAGGATAATCTCAAAATGATGCATAAAAAATCTATGGCTAGCCTAAGCCAGACAATTAAACTCAAATAAGTTCCTAAATCTTTAAATTCGTCTAGTATATATTTTTCACTTTAATTCCGGTTGGCTATCTGTAAAACTTTTATTAGACCAAGAAAATCAGGGACTTAGCCTCTAACATACATAAGGCTAATCATTATATGTAAAATTCGAATGTGACAAAAGTAAGCCTCTCAATATAGCTTCCAAAAAAAATGAACATCAACTTACTTTTAAGGAATAATACTATGAAACTTTTATCCATAATTTTAGTAACACTACTTTCAACAACAGCTTTAGCTTCTGGCTGGGGCGGCGGCTACCCAGAGCTTCCTTATTGTGAAGACGTCTTTAGTGACACTATGACCCCTGAAGTTTATGACATTGAATATGGCTTTGAGCACTGTATGGACAGTAATAGCGACGAAGTTGAGTATAAATTATATTATGAGCAGCACGCAAACCAAGACCTTACATTACAGTGTACGGGAGAAAGTGTTGAAGTTAATATTAACTTCAATAGAGTAAGTATTGAAGAAGGTGTTAATCTATTAGACAATGTGGATGTAAAAGTAAGTGTAACAAACGAAGATAGCTACATATTTGAAAATGAGTCTTTTAAGATTTTAAAAAACAATACTTATATTTTAAGAGAACTAAATAATAATAAAGCTCGTAATCAATTAAATATTGCCACATCATCTTCCACCTCCAAAAGCTTTTCACTAACTGCAAGCACTCCCGGCAATGCTTTTAAAGGTGAATATCAGGGAAGAGTGGGTTTTAGCCTTAAAAAAGGTCCACTTAACTACTCTGTAAAATCATTACCTATTCATTGTAAATTCATTAGTAAGTAAAGATAAAGCATGATGAAGTTTGTAAATGGCCTAATATTTATAATTGGATTAACTATAAGCCATCATGCTGTTTCTTCTCAGCTATCTACTCAATTTGAGAGCTTAGTTCAGAGATATAATATAAAAAAAGTTGAGCACATAAGCCCATTACTAGTTACTCTAGGAATTAACAACGTCACTTGGGCTTTTGATACTAGGGCCTTACTAGGCGCCACTCCAACTTATTTAAGACCTGTATTTTGGGATGTCACGAGTGGCATTGTAATAACATATAAAAGCCACAGCATGGCTTCAGGCCCTGACACAATAGAAGCTCTTGAGTGGAATAAAACTGATGAACGCATCCGTCTTCTTGAGATGGACCTAACTCAAAAAAAACCTAAATGGACTGAGCCTAGAAAATGTGCTGAATGCCATGGCGATAATTCAAGACCAATCTGGGATGAGTATCCCGTTTGGCCTGGATTTATTGGCTCGAATGATGATTTCTTAGATAAAAATACTGAGGAATACATATATCTAAAAGAGTTTTTAAATGAAAATAAGAATAACCTAAGAACAGAATTTGTTAGTCACATCCCCTCTTCCACTGAGATTTATAGGACCACTAGCGATGTGGCCGATTTAGAAAAATCTTTATTTAGTGTTCGCCCCAATATGAGGCTGGGTAAGTTATTACAACGTATCAACGCAAAAAGAATCATTTCACAAATTAAAGGTTCAAATAACAGTGACAAATTAAATTTACTATACCTACTTTTAGAATGTAAAATTTTTAACGCCGAAGATATTAAAAGCATTCTTACAAAATTAAATTTAACCACTCATGACTTTTTTATTAATTTTTTAAACGACGAAGATGTTCCCTCTAATTTTCTTGATTCCTACACCGACGGCTCAGCCACAATTAATGAAATGCTAATTACAGACTTAATTAGAGACTTACTTCCAGAATACAAAAAAAGACGATTTATTAAACTCACCAGGAAGCATTCACTTAAATTTCCAGACAACCAAATTGATAGTGACCACTTTAGTGAGCTAGATGCTTGGGGCGATTGGTTCCCATTGCCTTTTGAAAACAATGAGCTCAATAAAATAAGAAAGCGTTTTAACCCACCAAAAAGTTATATTAAGTTAAGGGATAAAATCTGCTCTCAAATTAAATATAAACAAATTTAAACACTATTTAAAACAAAGTTCGCTGGGTAGCTTATTACACCCACTGCCCTTACCGACAATAATAACCGTATCCCAAGACTTAATTGTTTTATTATAATTAAACTCACCAGTGTAACGGTCAATACGTGGAACGGAAACCATATTACCCGCCACTCTAGACCTTATTAGCAAAACTGACTCATCATATTTAGAGGTTGTTGTGGCATCTACTAAGTAAGTGGGATTAGAACTACCCGAGGATAGAACATAGTCTCTCACCTCTTTCGCCTGGTCCGTAAACATTCTAACACAGCCACCAGATACATTGTTTGCTAAGTTATTTATATCTTTAGTGCCATGAATGGCAATTCCGCCAACAAAAAATAAAGCATAGGGCATTGAAACGCCCCCCCAGGTGTTGGAATGATACACTTCATACGCTCTTGATGATGCAGGTCTAAAATATCCCGTAGGTGTTGTGGCCAAATATGTATAATCAATATCTGGGTTGGGCTGCTTAATCGTTTCTGCCCCAGAAGAAATTGTGTATCTTTTTACGAACTGGCCATTTTTAAAAACTGTTAAGCTTTGCCCACTTTTACTTTCCACTCGCTTTGATTTATCAATAACAATCACCACTTCTGCAAGCTTTCGGTAGTTTTTAAACAAACCATGATCCGTCAAAGCACCGCCCTTCAAACCTGAAGTGGGAGGTATCTCAATAACTTCACCATCAGCACTAGCACTATTTACAAATGCAAAAGAAATAAAAAGTAGGAGGATTAATTTTAGTTTTTTCATAACCGTACTCACTAGTTTATAGTTAGCTTATAATTTTAGTTGGTTTCTCAACCAAACAAAAAATAGCACAATTATTAAGCGCGGCACAATCCCCAAGCTTCAAATTTAAGGAAATGTCTTCTTTTCAAAGGGCATTAATACTGTTATTTAAGATAAATTAAGAAAGATTATCACTCTCACCCTAGGAGTACTTATAATGAATACAAAATGGCTTAAAATATTACTAACTGTATCCATAATAACTCTAATTATTTCTTATTTTATCCCAATAAATTCTTTTATATTTCGCTCCATTTTTTTAGCCTCCCTTATTAGTACGTTCATATTTTTATTAATCTTATTTTGGAATAAATTTATTATAAGAAATTTAGTTTTAACACTAATTTTGTCAAACCTTGCCATGGTGATTATACCTGGGAAAAGGTTTAACACTGACAATGTTAAGAACGCTTACTTAGCCAATTTAAAAAACTTTGAAGGCTCCACTTATGTTTGGGGAGGCGAAAACAAAATTGGTATTGATTGCTCAGGGCTACTTCGCGCCTCATATATTAAAGCGATGTGGTCTGAAGGTATAAAAACTTTGAACTCTACTCCAATTAAACATGGTATTTCGCAGTGGTGGCATGACCGCACAGCAAAAATGATGAAAAAAGAATATCGAGGTGAAACTAAGAGAATCACATCGGCCAAAAGTATAAATGAAGTTGATTATAATTTAATTCAGCCCGGCGACATGGCTGTTACTAAAAATGGCATTCATGTACTAGCTTTTCTAGGAGACAAAAAGTGGATCCAGGCACACCCAAGTGAAGGTGAGGTTGTTATTAACCACGTGCCTAGTGCTGATCCATGGCTAAATACGCCTGTTGAAATTATGAGGTGGACTATTTTTCAATAATAAAATAACTCGAATTAAAAGTTATGGGTTCCAAGTGATTCTTTTGTACTTACCGTCTTTTCTAACCATTAACTTATTGCCAATGAATTCACGCCTGATTGTGCAAACATCAGAATGATATTTACGTATAAACGCATTAATGTCTTTTTCTGTGTAAACTGCGGTTTCATCTAGTTTTGCCACTAGATGTTTTAAAACATGCACCCTCTTACTCAGAGTTGCTGGAATCTCTTTTAGTTTCCCGTCTACAAAAAAAGTTTTTACAACCTTATCAGCTTTGGTTTGTTTCACTTTGGAGTTTTTGTGTTTTTCTAAGTAATTCAGTAATTGCTCTTCAGAAACCCGCCATTCCTTTCCCAACTTATATCCTTCCAGTTCACCAGAACTTAATTTTCTGGCGATAACCTGAACATTCATTTTTAGAAGGCTGGCGGTCTCGCTGGCAGTATAGAGCGTAAGTTTTGAGGTCATTTTTTTAT
>CALLBC010000025.1 GCA_938001965.1 uncultured Bdellovibrionales bacterium
CAAAACCCACTGATATTGACTAGATGAGGTAATTATAGCGAAAATAAAGCTTCAAAAATAGGTAATCTTATATAGGGAGATATCAATGTTTAAAACACTAGTATTAGTAATGTCAGTAATGGCTCTTACAGTTTCTTGTAATGATAAAAAAGGTGGTGCAGGTAAAGCAGATGTTACATCTGATGAAGGCAAATTCAGTTATGCTGTTGGCCATGAGATTGGTCGAAATATGAAACGTCAGGGTGTTAAGCTTCATTACGGAAGTTTCATTGCTGGTGTTCAAGATGTAATGACTGATAAAAAAGTTTTACTTGATGAAAAGCAACGTCGTGAAGCTATGAAAAAAATGGCAGAGAAAAAACAAGCTGAAGATAAAAAAGCGGCTGAAGGTAACGTTAAAAAAGCGACTGACTTTTTAGCTAAAAATAAATCGGTGTCTGGTGTTAAAGAAACAGCCAGTGGCTTACAGTACATGGTTATGAAAGAAGGTACTGGAGCAATGCCAAAAGCGACTGACAAAGTAAAAGTACACTATAAAGGAACATTATTAGATGGTTCAGAGTTTGATAGCTCTTATGCTAGAAAGCAGCCAATTGAATTTCCATTAAATGGTGTGATTAAAGGTTGGACTGAAGGTGTTCAGTTAATGAAGGTTGGATCAAAGTATAAGTTCTGGATTCCACCAGCTTTAGGTTATGGCGATAAAGCCAATGCTAAAATCCCAGGTAACTCACTACTTACTTTCGAAGTAGAGTTATTAGATATTACTACAGACGCTAAAAAGAAGTAATTAGCCCGTATAAGCTCTAGCTTATGTTCGGGCGATATACATGGGGCTGTTATTTACAGCGCTTCGTCTCCATTGGACGATGCAATATCAATGGCAGACAACAATCAATAAAAATAAAAAGGTCATTAGGAATAATGACCTTTTTTTATTAGTATTGAGGTAAAGAGTTACCTCTAAAGTCATTTTACTAATCTTAAAAATACTTTGTTATTTAAAACCTGAAACTAAACATATAGTACCCGCACGGAGTTCTGCCCATTGGGCAGCTGTTTGAGTACGGGTACTATATGCTTAGTTTCAGGTTTTAATACTAAAATTATGGGCTATAACCGTAAGGGTCACTCATGGCTTTGCTGAGGTCTTCAGCTACTGATACAGCATTGACGTCCACAGCTAAACCCATAGAGGCTAAATCCAATTGTATGGAGTGACTTGTTCTTAATATATTATCACTGGTGGGGGAGTAGTCATTGCCATTGTTGGAGTCTATAACCATAAGTTGTGAAGTGGCCGGTTTGTCTGTAGTCCACGAGAAAGTATAAATTCCTTCACTTTCTGTAACATTAAAGCCAGACATAACTAAACCTTCGCCCACAGTGCATGGGTTGAATTCACCCTGACCAGCAATTTCCCAATTGTCAGCAGCAATTGGCTTCCAGCCTCTAGACAAGAGTTCATTGTAAGCTGGTTGTGGTTCTGAGTTATTATTGTAGTCAAAAAATAAGTTGTTACCCAGCTGGCCACATCTAGGTTCAGCTGCAGTTTCAGCAGAGACTTTTCTCCACATAGGGATCACAGAAATATGCCATCTTGGTCCTTGAAAGTAATCCATCTGTACAGATAATTTAGTATCAGCAGTCATGGTAATAACATCGCCACAGCCCATGCGAGTAGGGTGAAGGCCGTCATTATTAACTGCGATAACATAGTTGCCATTTTCATCTTTAATACTTAATCTTGCGCCATCATCAGCTAGTAGGGCTAATTCATAGGTGCCCTCCTCATCGTTAGGGCCCAGCTTTAAAGTGGACTCCATTCTTAGGGCAAACCACTCTACTAAGTCAGTTCCATTGTCGGCTTTTACCATTTCACCAGTTTCGGTTGGAAAACCTAATGAAAATATTCTTGTTGGAACATTAACTTCACTAAAAAATAAATCTTTGTCAGACATCACTCCAGAGTTGTAAAATGCATCTAAATTGTTTGGAGTTTCTCCGCCAGCCATAGTATAAATTTTAGCTTTTAGACCACCTTGAGCAGTGGGCTCAGTATCTTGAAAGGGATCACAAACTAATTTGTTCATTGAAAAGGAATTGACATTATATTTACTAACTTTTGATTCGCTAGTACTGTCTTCACTTGTTTCGATACAAGCAGTGAGTGGTAAAACCAATACCATTATACTTAATAACTTACCCATTATAGCACCTCCATGGCTATATTAATAAAATTGAGTAAGGGCATACATCCTTGGCTAGCTCAACACGACTACAATTAGTTTACTAAAAGTAATCTTGCTTAAATTAATTTTCTTAAATATTGTAAAAGCTTGATACAAAAATGGTTAAAATTTCATTTTGTTGTATCAAATTAGCCCGTAGTATGGGCAGCTTACGTTAGGGCGATATACAGGAGTTTATATTTTCTGGCGCGTTGTCCTTAATGGACAAAGCAGTGGAAAGTATAATTACGATAAATTACGCGGCTTTCTTATCTAACTTATAACCAACCCCATAAATTGAGCGAATTTTAAAATCCCAGTGACGAGTTTTTTTACGAAGCCCAGCAATAGTTGAGTCCACGGTGCGTTTTAAAACATG
>CALLBC010000026.1 GCA_938001965.1 uncultured Bdellovibrionales bacterium
AATTAGTCAATATAGTATATCAGAAGGGTGGAAATTTGATGGAGATGAAGTGATTGACGCCCAAGTTGTCATTTACTTTATATCTCCAGATATTCACAACTGTGAAAAAATATTTGATGACATAAAAGCTAGGTACCCCAAGGCCGATGTTATTGGACTCACAACTGGTGGAGAAATATACAATGAAGAAGTTAACCATTCCTCTGTAACTGTTGCAGCTCTTGAGTTTTCAAATACACCATTTCAAGTAGTTTCTTTAGATATTAAAGAAATTTCGGAGTCTCAGAGTATTGGAAGTAAGATTGGTAAAAAAATTAATAGAAAAGATTTAAATAGTGTAATGTTATTTTCAGATGGTTTATGTACTAATGGTACAGCTTTGATTAGCGGTTTAATTTCAGAAATCGGAAAGAATATTGCCATCACTGGCGGCTTAGCAGGTGATAATGAGAAATTTGAAAAAACCAAAGTGGGATTAAATAAGTTGCCTGAAGAAGGTAAAACTGTAGCCATCGCTTTTTATGGTGATAATTTGGTTTATGGTCATGGTAGCGTTGGTGGTTGGGATAATTTTGGACCTCAGCGTATTATAACTAAGGCAGAAGGGAATATTCTATATGAATTAGACAACCAGCCAGCTCTTGCACTTTATAAAAAATATTTAACTGAGGAGCAAGCTGCTGACTTACCAGGAAGTGGTCTTTTATATCCACTTTCAATTAGTGATAAAAACAACATAGGGAACGATACCGTTAGGACTATAGTTGGGGTTGATGAACAAGCGCAATCATTAATTTTTGCTGGGGACATTCCGGAGGGCTATATGGCTCGACTAATGATCGGTAGTTTTGATCGTCTAATAGATGGCGCATCCAGGGCCGCAGAACAGGCCTGTTTAGGTGCCAAAGAGATTGAGGGTGATTCTTTAACCTTATTGATTAGTTGTATTGGTAGACGTTTATTGATGGGACAACAAATTTCTGGTGAGGCTGAAGCTGTCTTTGATACTTTAAAAAGTGGAAGTAAGGCAATTGGTTTTTATTCTTATGGCGAAATTGCTCCAAATGAAAAAAGTAATATTTGTCAGTTACATAATCAAACAATGACAATAACTCATTTTGGTGAAAAGAAGGCTGCTTAATGAAATTTGATTTAGAATCTTTGCATAAGACTCTTAAGAGACAAATTAGAAATTTGGATTTATCTAATGAAGAGGATGTTCATAAGTTGTTACTTTTAATTAGTACAACTTATAACGAAAGTGATATTAATCGTAGAAGGATTGAAAACTCAATGCAACTCATGTCTGATGAAGTTTTGGAGTTGAATAATAAAATACAAAATGAGGCTGAAGTAAAGATTAAAATTGCAGAAAAAAGATCTACTTTAGCTTTAAAGGCAACAAGTGATTTCCTATGGGATTGGTCAATAGATAAGGGTTCTGTTTATATCAATGATATATTAAGAGAGAAATTTGGCTTCCAAAGTAAAGAGTTAAATGATGATTATTGTAACTGGATTCATACTGTGTATGAAGATGACAGGAAAGAATTAGCCCATCAGCTTAATAAGTATCTGCATGGTGTTGAGGGCACATTCAGTACGGAACATAGATTAGTTAAGCCAGATGGATCAATAATGTGGGTTTTGAATCGTGGTCAAATTGTTGAGCGTGATAAAGATAATAGTCCAATTAGAATGATTGGAACTTTAGTGGATATCACTCAGAATAAAAAAATAGAGCTTGAATTAATTGAATCTAAAAAAATAGCTGAAAAGGCCAACTTTGCCAAATCAGAATTTTTAGCAAATATGAGTCATGAGATCAGAACTCCAATGAACGGAATAATAGGTATGGTTCAGTTATTTAGTGGAACTAAATTAACTGATAAACAAAATAGTTATTTGTCTGCAATTGATAAGTCATCTGAGATTTTATTAGGTCTAATAAATAATATTTTAGACTTTTCAAAAATTGAAGCTGGCTGCATGGACATTGAGGATGTAAATTTTAATATTGTTGATTCATGTAAGGATGTGGCACAAATCTTATCAGTAAATGCTAAAAATAAAAATAATTCCTTGGAATTTACTTTTGAAGAAGATATTCACCCCTATGTAATAGGAGATGATGGAAGGATAAAACAAATCTTATTTAATATTATTGGAAACTCCATTAAATTTACTGAGTCAGGAACCATTAAGCTAGGCCTATCTCAGATAAATGGGAATTATAAAATCATGGTTTCTGATACTGGAATTGGCATAAAAGAGGAACGGTTATCTTCAATTTTTAATAAATTCGAACAAGAAGATACCTCAACAAATAGAAAGTTTGGTGGTACGGGGCTCGGTTTATCTATTACAAAAAAAATAGTTGAGTTATTAAATGGAAAAATTAGCGTTACAAGCAAGGTTGGTGAAGGTACAAGCTTTGAGATATTACTCCCTTTAGCTATTAGTAAAAGATCTACTGTTAGGCGAAGTAAGAGTAGTAGTGTTCAAAATAATAGTTTAGATGGGAAACATATTTTACTAGTTGAGGATAACTTTATTAATAGCACAGTAATTAAAGCTCTCTTAAATAAAAATAATTTAAAAGTGACACATGCAGGTAATGGCCAAGAGGCAATTAAGGCTATTGAAGAAATTCCATTTGATTTAGTGCTGATGGATTGCCAAATGCCTGTGATGGATGGTTATGAAGCAACAAAACATATTCGTAATAAAATTACAGATGTAGTTGTACAAAAAATTCCAATTGTTGCTCTAACGGCTAGTGTAATTAAAGGTGATAGAGAAAAATGTTTTAATATAGGAATGAATGATTACTTAACAAAGCCCATTAAAGAGAATGATCTTATTAAATGTATTTCTAAATGGATTGGTAGAGATCCAGTTAAAAAAGTTTCGTAATTGTTATCAGAGACTAAAGCAGAGCTGTCTTTATAGCCTAAAGACCAATGCTATAAACAAAAGCAGCACTCTCTCATAACTTTTACTAATAGACATATGTAGAGTAATTGCCAAGTTTTAGGGTATGTTTTGATAGTCATGTTTAACTCACTTAAAATTAATTCATGGTTAGTAAGTCTTTAATAAACACAATCGGGATATTCTTAATTTTACTATTTGCTGCAAAGGCTTTTGCATGTCCAGAGCTGGACGGTGATTATGACTGTAAGCGCTTCATTAAAGGTTATGCCTTTGCTCATTCCGTTGAAGGTAATAATTGGGAATTTATGGTGAATGGCCAACATTATTATGCAGACAATGTTGTTCACCCACTAAAAAGACATGGAGTTACGGGAACATATAAGTCCTATTGTAGTGGAGAAAATTATAACTTCTATCAAGCGTTCACTAATAATAGAACGGGCTCAATACAAACTGAAACAACTGATTTTTACACAAAAAATAATGACCCCGACACATTATATGTAAATCAGGTTTTCACCTTCGGTGGTGAGGATGGTTTTATCTTGAGAATCAATGATGTCTGCAAGCGTTAGGTATCTTATATAGAGAGGTGACGCGGTTGCGCTACCTGAAGGAAGCAGGTACTCTTGTTATAGCTATAAATACTATTTCATCTAATTCTAAGCAACAGGAAATAACTAAACAGACTGGACCTCAAAGATTGCAGGAAATATGTCCCATTCGCCTCTTCCTCATCAAGTTTTAAGGGCTTCATTTAACAACAAAATCCATCGATTTACAGTTTATTGAAACCTTTCCGAAGTCACCTATTAACATGTATTGGCCGAGTTTTTTTTCAGTAAGTTGATCTATGGTTCCATA
>CALLBC010000027.1 GCA_938001965.1 uncultured Bdellovibrionales bacterium
AAATTTAACAGTATCTATAGCTTTGTTGGCTTAGCCTTTGTTATTTTATTGTACTTGGTGATTGGTTTAAAGTTATCAAAAATTAAAGTTGGATGATTATGAAATTTGATACAGTCATTGTTGGTGCAGGAATTTCGGGCTGCGTTCTTGCTGAACGTTTAGCCAATGAAAATAACCATAAAGTCCTAATAATTGAAAAGAGAGATCATATAGCCGGTAATATGTACGACTACTACAATGATGAGGGTATATTAATACATAAATATGGGCCGCACTTTTTTAGAACAGATAAAGAAGAGATTTGGGAGTACCTAGCTAGGTTTACAGATTGGCACTACTATGAGCACAAAGTAAAGTCATCAGTTCAAGGCCAATTAGTTCCATTCCCTATTAACTTGGACACTTATAACTTAGTTCACGGAACAGGCCTTTCAACGGATGAGTTTAAAGTAAAGTTAGAAGAAAATAAATTTACGGATAGCCCTAAAAATGCTGAAGAAGCCATAATTAACCAAGTGGGTGAAAAGTTTTATAATTTATTTTTTAAAAATTACTCAATAAAGCAATGGGGAAGATCACCTAAAGAGTTACACGCTGACACAGTCAAAAGAGTTCCAGTTCGTTTGGATAGAGAGGATAGATATCAGCTAGCTAAGTATCAAGGTCTGCCGAGTAAGGGCTACACACATTTATTTAAAAATTTAATTAAGTCAGATAATATTAAATTTCTATTAAATACTGACTATAAAGAGGTTATTGATGGTGTAAATTATGACCAATTAATTTATACAGGCCCACTAGATTATTATTTTGATTTTAAATTTGGAAAGCTTGAGTATAGAAGTTTAAAGTTTGAAGAGAAAACATACACTACTGACTCTTTTCAAGAAGAGGCAGTTATTAACTATCCAAATAATTATGCCTATACAAGAATTACAGAATATAAAAAGATGACTGGACAAAAACATCATAATACGACTGTTCATTACGAATATCCTATTGAATACAAACGAGGGGAGAGTGATCCCTATTACCCAATATTAAATGATAAAAATGCAGACTTAAAAGATAAGTATATTTCAGAGGCAACAAGCTTAGAGAATGTTTACTTTATTGGTCGTCTTGCTGAGTATCGTTATTACGCAATGGATGATGCGGTTGAGGCTGCTTTACATCTGTATGATACTAAATTTAGTAAGCTTAAATCTTAAATTACTGAAAGACTAAAAATGATAAAAAAAATTAATTTAAATTTTGCTAATGCAGTTGGGTTATTTTTCTTATTAATTCTTGTGTCGTTTATGACTTCAAATGCTCTGATACAATTATTTACAACATTGATCATTTTAACTGGAATAGTGCATTTAGTAATTAATAGAGAAAATTATACTTTTTTTAAAAAGATACCTAAATTTATTTCTTTACCAATATTAGCTTTTGTCCTCCTTGGTATTTTAACTACTTTTTTGAATATAAAGGAAGCTCCACTTATCCTGGATTCGTTGCGAGAGTATAGGTGGGTATTTTCATATTTTTTTTTCAGCTATTTGTTGTTTTTCTTCTTTAATAAGGGCTGGGTAGAAAAGTCTCAATGGACACTTTTAGTCTCCATTATTATTTCCTTGTACGCTATATGGCAGGCATTTTACGGCATGGACCTTGTGACTGGTGATCATAGCAGAGTTATTGGTAAAGAGCCTTTGTATAGAAGTATTGGGACCTTTGGTATGCCCCTTACATTTGCCTACTTATATGGTTCATTATTTTTTATTTTCTCATCACAAATTTTCAATTTTAAAAGTAACTATAAAACTAAAAAAATTGTAATTTTAGCATTAAGCTTATTGCTATTATCAGTTATTCTCTCTCAAACTCGAGGAGCATGGTTAGCTGCTTTATTAACCTTGTTTGTTTGTGGCCTATTTTTTGTTAAAAAGTTAAGAATATTATTAGTAGTACTATTACTAGCTTCACCAATTGCATATAGTTTTGCACCAGAGAATTTTAAAAAGAGAGTGGGATCAATAGTTGATGTAAAGGCTGATGGAGTAAATAAAGGTCGAATATATGTTTGGAGAGCACACTATAGCCGATTTAAAGAAAAGCCTTGGCTAGGTTCAGGAATTTCTAATTATGAAGACTATGTGAGTAATTTTTATCAACAGAATAATATTAAAAGTAATCTAGTATCTCATGCTCATAACTCTTATCTTCATATTTTGTCAGCACAAGGTGTAATTGGTTTGATTCCTTTTATTATTTTTCATTTAGGTTTTATTTTCATGGCAATTAGGTGTTATCTGTCAAAAGATATTGTTTATTCTGCCATTGGAGTTTCGTCTTTTTCAACTCAAATGTATTTATACTTAGGTGGATTGACTGAAGCAGTGTTTCTGGATTCAGAGTTAAATCAATTACTATCTTTAATATGGGCATTGACCACTGTTATCTATCTTAGGGATAAAAAGCAATTAAGGGTACCGGTTCAATGAAGATTTTGATTTATACTCAGTTATTTACACCAGAGCATGGTGCGGGAGCCATTAGGCTACATAATACTGCCAACCAGTTGATAGATGCTGGCCATGAAGTGCAAGTCGTCTGCCCCACTCCAAACTATCCATTGGGTAGGACTTACGATGGTTACAAAACATGGCAACTCTATAAAAAAGAAGTGAGACCTAACGGTGTAGTTATTCATAGGTTTCCAACCTATCCAGCCACAGGTAAGAGCTTTAAGCGCTTGTTAAATTTTATAGTGTTTAATCTTTCGTCATTATTGGCTTTAATTAAAGTTAAAGATAAGCCAGATTTAATTTTTATGAACTCTGGCCCACTAACCTTAGGTTTTAATGCGCTATTGTTTA
Organism: uncultured Bdellovibrionales bacterium; assembly: GCA_938001965.1. Lineage (GTDB taxonomy): Bacteria > Bdellovibrionota > Bdellovibrionia > Bdellovibrionales > UBA1609 > JAHDIR01. The sequence continues at coordinate 2,868 of CALLBC010000027.1, forward strand.
AATTTATTTGGAAAAGTGAACTTTGTTTGTTTGTGGCTGACTTATGGCCAAAGGCTGTTGATGAAGTAAATAGCCCCTTGAAAAAAATTATTATTAGCATTTTAGCTAAGTTTGAAAAGCTAATGTATAAAAAATCAAATTATGTGCTATGCGCAACTGATGAGTTAAAGAAAAACATTGATACAAAAGTAAGTAATAAAGTTTCTCATGTTTCTCCTAACGGAGTAGATACTACATTTTTTGATCCAAACTCAATTGATAG
>CALLBC010000028.1 GCA_938001965.1 uncultured Bdellovibrionales bacterium
AATAAGATTAAAATACCAACTCCAAAACTATAATAAGGATATAATATGCAAGATGTAATTGATTGTTGGGATAAAAAGGCCAGCCAGTGGGCAAAGTGGGTTGGAAAAAATGGTGATAATAACAGGCGTTTTAACTCTGACCCCGTTTTATGGAAATTTGCAGGTGATGTTGTTGAAAAAAATGTTTTAGATGCCGGCTGTGGGACAGGTTATTTGTCAGTTTTACTTGCTGAGAAGTCAGCAATAGTCACAGGTATTGATGTTTCGCAAAAAATGATTCAGGAGTCCATAAATTCTGTGGCCGATAAAAAGTTAGATATTACATTTAATGTAGATTCTGCTTCAGAACTAAGGACTATTAAAGATGAATCAATGGATCTTATAATTTCTAACTATGTACTTATGGACCTTCCTGATCTTGATGGTGCTGTTAAAAATTTTTATCGAGTGCTGAGGCCTGGTGGTAAAGCTGTTTGTGTAATTGGTCACCCATGTAATGGTGACTTACCAGAAGATAAAAATTACTTTGATGAAAATAAAATTACTGATCGCTGGGGACCTTTTGATTCTGATTTCATTTACTTTAATAGGCCTATTAGCCAATATTGGAAATCATTTAAAAGTGCAGGTTTCAAAATTGATGATTTTGATGAGCCAGTAGCTCAGAACACTGACGTACCTGGCTTTAAAGAAGAGTGGAAAGAAAGTTATCGTAAGCAACCTTGGTCATTGGCTTTCTTACTGCAAAAGTAAGTATTGTTTTTATGAAGGTATTAATTACAGGCTTTGAGCCATTTAAAGATTTAAAAACAAACTCCTCTGAAGAACTAGTAAATGCCTTGCTTGAGGAGACTTTTGACTTTGAGTTGGCTGGGACGATTTTACCAGTGAGTTTTAAGAGAGCTTTTACAAAGCTTGAACTACTAATTAATGAATATAGGCCAGATTATGTAGTTAGTTTTGGAGTTGCCACTGAGCGTACTGTGATCACTCCTGAACGTATTGCTATTAACTTTAGAAAATCAGAATATCCTGATAATGATGGTTATGCCGCAAACGGTGAAATAATTTTGGATGGCTCTGAGGATGGGTTATTTACAAGCTTGCCAGTAGATGAGATGGTCAATGCCTGCATGGCTAAGGGTATAGATGCCAAGGTGTCTCTCACAGCGGGGACCTATGTTTGTAATGATCTTATGTACAAACTAATGAAGAAAAGTAGAGAGCTTGGTTTTAAAGCTAGTTTTATTCATGTTCCACCAATAGCAGGTACAAAAGGCTCAAATAGTACTCTGAACCTTGAAGAGTTGAAGGTTGGTGTTTTTGAAATGTTAAACTATTTGTTTACGGCTTAATGCGATCTAAGAAAGTATATAAGTTACTGCCGCCTGCCAGCCAGTCAGAAGTCCAAGTAATAGTATTGCCATCATTAAGGGGGCTTCATTTTATTAGTAAATAGGAAGTAAACCATGTTGTAAATTTACTTAATAGTCAGCTCAAACTATATTAAAATAAATGTTTTTCTTCTTGGCATTATTTGTCGAATTTTTTTTCAGTGTCTAAACTGTAACAATAAAAGTCTCTTAAGTATTTATAATCAGAATTTTTTTCTCATTTTTAGACATAATTTATGGCTCTTTTATTGCATTTCTTATAATGTATGCAGAGCTTTAAGTATATTTTATTCCTAACAATAATTATAGTCTTCTACCAAAACTGTGGAGCGCAGTTTGATACAAATTCAGTAAGTAAGTATCAAGATTTAGATACTACTTCTGAAAGCTCAGTAACCCCAGATAATGAAGTAAAAAAAAATAAAGAAACTGATGTTGATATTGTAAAAACACCTGCTGGTACTGATATTGTAAAAACACCTACTGACAATGATACTGGTAAAACAACACCAAAACCTTTGCCTAATCCAATAACAAATAAGAAGTGTTCAATTGACAGAAAGAAATCACTTCTAAACCCTAGTCGTTTAATAGGTTTTGGCAGAAATACTACTGGTGGTTTAAGTGTAAATAACTTCACCATTGTTACAAATTTAAATGATGACGGGCCAGGGTCACTCAGAGCTGCAATGAAAAAAAACACTGCGTGGATTATATTTGATGACAAACTTAGAAATGGTGTAATTCGAATTAAAAAACAACTAAGTAATAAGACAGGAAACTTAACAATAGATGGCAGGGGTAGTGATGGTAAAATGAATAATATTACTATCAGCCCAGACTCAAATAGTAATGTTGGTCTTGCTTTTTACCTTACTGGTGGTAACACAATTATACATGGAGTTAAAGTCGATGGAGAAAATAAAATGGCTGGAATTTATGCTCGTTTAGGTCAAAATTACTGGATTGACCATGTCACAGTCACTCGTTCTACGGATGAGGGAATTGGGATCGGTAAATCTGATGCAGGAAAAGCTTCTGCAAACTTTACTACAATTTCTAATTACTTTGTATATGATTCACCAAAGGGAATCATTTGTGGTGCAAATGCCAAATTTTTAGATCAAATAGATAGTGGTGTTGGTTTTTGCCAAATCACTGTTCATTCAAGTAATTTATCTGCTAGGTCAAGAAATCCAAGGTTTTCAATGAACGTTCAAGGTCATGTATTTAATAACTATATACATTCGTTCAGTACAGGGGGAATGGAAATTGTTGGTGGTTCGACCGTAATATCTGAAAATAATGTTTTATCTGCTATAACGGCAAAAAATGGAAATGGTAGTAAAGCACAAATGGCAAATAATGCAAATGGTAAAGGACGTAAAGACTATCCAGATGGGAATATCTTTACAAATGGTGATTTATATTTAGATATAGCTAAGGCAAGTGGAAATATTAACCCAAACAACATTAAGCCTTTTGATATTCCCTACCCATATAAGCTTATTTCTGGAAAAGATATAGTTGAAAAAATTGTAACGAATGCAGGGGCAAATAATGCTAGTGCAAATTTAAATTTTTGTGAATAGATATTAATGTGCTTTTATCAAAGGGTAAATTATGAGTAATAAATTGGTTAACATACTATCACTATCACTATTATTATTATTATTTCAAAATTGTGATAATATTTCAACCTTTGAATCTTCTAGTTCAACTGTTACGCCAAATGAAAGTAGATCTATATACTCTGTTGATCCAGTTGATCCAGTTGATCCAGTTGATCCAGTTGATCCAGTTGATCCAGTTGATCCAGTTGACCCAGTTGATCCAGTTGATCCAGTTGATCCAGTTGATCCAGTTGATCCAGTTGACCCAGTTGATCCAGTTGACCCAGTTGATCCAGTTGACCCAGTTGATCCAATTACCCCAAAAAATAATAGAAGATCCAGTCTACTTGAATCTCCTTGGAAGTTTGGTTTTGGTGCTAAAACTACAGGGGCCGGCTATAATGGTAAACTTTATGTTGTTAAAAACACAAATGATTCTGGACCAGGCTCATTAAGAGAAGGGTTAAGCCAAAAAAATACTTGGGTTATTTATGACCCAAGCTTAGATGGAAAAATTATTTATATTAAGTCATCTTTAAGACCTGCCGCTAATATTACGTGGGATGGAAGAGATGCTCTTGTTAGAATTGCGCCACATGTGTCAGTGGGTAACAACTTAACAATGATTCGGTTCTATGAAGGCAACGCTATTGTTCATCGAGTGTTTTACGGACCACTTACAAGACAAGTAGTCGGCGGCAAAAGTTATACTGGAATTTTAGTTTCAGAAGGTGAAAACTATTGGTTTGACCATATTGAAAGTACTCACTTACAGGATGATTCATTTGGCATTGGAAATGGCGGCAAGAAAGCGGCTATTAATGTAACAGTTACTCATTACAAAGTTTACAAAGCTAGTAAAGGGTTGCTTATTGCACAGGATAAATTAGTTGGTCAACAAGCTGGTAGGCAGGGTAAAGTTACTGTTGCTCTTTCAGATTTTAATGCAAGTTGTAGGAATTTTAGACTTTCAGGTGGTAATTTTGCTCACGGCCTGAATAATTATGTTCATGGATTTGGTTTTGACTTATGTGGCAATGTAGCATCTCACGGTAAAAAACCAAATCGCACAGGAACTGCAATTCCAATGTTAATTGCTGAGTCATCTGTTTATAATGATAATAGTATTGGGCTAGCTGGAGACACTGTCAACGTCGCAACTCCAACACCAATGAAAATTCAAGGGTATGTTATTACAGATGGTAAAAATATTTTTCTAGATAAAAGTGGCAAGAATAATTTTGTCTATAATCCTGCTGACAAACTTCCCGGAGGAATTAAAAGACCAAAAATTCCATATCAATACCCTAAACTTGATTCTACAAAAGTTCGTCAATATGTTATTGATAATGCAGGTGTTAACGGAGCAAATATAACCTTTCCTGTAGGTGAAAACTGATTTAAATCTCTTGATTAAAGCAAATTAATTACTGTAGTGAGTTTCATAAACATATGGCTTACTTTAGTCTTGACTGAAAGTACTTTGCTGAAATTATTGTAATTATCAAAGAGGAAGTATCTATCCAAGGTCTTGAAAATTCTAGGTTCCCTTTATTCCAGCCAATAATTATCCGATCAGAAATGTATCAAAACGGAACAGGTTTTATTTGAGCAAAACTGTTGATAGATTTATTAACAGCTGTAAATAGGTTTAACAGTCAGATCAAATTAAATGAGCTCCCGCTTGGCACTGCTTTAGCAGTATTTAAAGTCACTCTGGGAGGGCGAATGAACAAAGTGATACAGTTTCCACAAAAAAACTTTAAAAAGAATACTAAGCAAACAGTGGATGTTAAAAAACATAAAAACAAGTTAACCTTGGCTGCATCAATTTTATCATTAGTTTTAGCTTTATCTGTTTTTAACAATAAAATGGATGATGGTTTCTCAAGCCCAAACCGTGGGATGAGAGGGCTTGCCAGTGTTGAAGACACTAGCTTTGAAGTAAATAATGATGACTTAATCAAGCTTATTAATTCAAAAAATACTCGTAAAATTGCCAGTCTTGGTCGTAAGCCAAATGCTCGTGATAGTTTTATTTTCAATAATTTATTAGCTGGTAAATTTGCAATTGATTATGACAGAAATAATAATGTTATAAGTGTAAAAAGACAAAAAGGTGACAACGAAAATGAAAAGCAATTTGATATAAAACTTATTAAAGATAACTTAAGTGTTTTTGGTGCTAGCTCAATTGATGAGAAGGGATCAGGAATAAAGAAGCTAGAATTACAAGATTCAGTTAGACTGGTAAATAGTTATAAGCTTTTTGATAAAAGTGGAGCCGAACTAGGCGAAGCGGTAGTTGTAACAACGAACTTAAATGAACTCATCAGTATAGAAGTCCAGTAATTGATTAAAAGCCTAAAAAAACAGGCATTCTAGAAGGAATTGTTAAATTTTGAGACAATTATTACCGATAAGCTTATATGGTAATAAAGAGTGATGATAGCAGTATTAGTGTCCCTGAAAAAAATAAAAATTATAAATTTGTAGAGAATTTTAGATCAGCCGCTTTTTTAGATAGAGTGGCTGCCTTTATTATTGATTACTTTATTATCCTTACGCCAGTGGCCACATTGTTCTTGGCTCCTTTTAAAAAAGAATTGGGTTTATCAGCACTGATTGGGGCTGGCTCTAATGGTTATATTATTTATGTAAATATAGCAGTGGTGTTGTTCACATTAAGTTTATTTTATAACTTTTTGTTCACATACTTTTTTAATGCAACCTTAGGTCAAATATTTATGAAGCTAAAAGTGGAAAGCATTATTGCCACTGAGAAGTTAAGTTTGTTTGACTCAATTTTAAGATCTTTTGTATTTACAGGATCCTTATTTTTAGTGGGCTTGCCATTTTTACTGACATTGGCTCATAAAGGTAGGCGTAGTTTACATGATTTGGTTTCTGACACATACGTATTTTCGGCTAATAAATATAGAAAAACTAAAATTAACTCAGTTATTGGACCAAGGGTTTGTTTAGTGCTTGGTGGAGTAATTATGTTTTTTGCTCTATTAACAGCTATGCAAACTATATTGGGTTTCAGTAGTGAAGCTGACTTTTCACAGGAAATTGCTCTTTGTGATGAGGTGACCGAGACTTTGGAAAATTGGCCAGAGCAGTCTGAAGTTCAGCCTGAAAGATTGAGCATTGCCATGGCTTTATACGCCATAGAGGGTGCCAGTAAAGATTGTCTTGAAAAAGAAGTGAGCTATGTTTTTGAAAGTGGGGAAGAGGCAGGGCTTGCTTATCTTGCTAATGCGTTTGTGCATGCAGATAAAGCAGAGGTGTCTGACTCTTATTTAGAAAAGGTCTGCGAATTAGATGAGAAATCAGAAACCTGTATGATGTCAAAAGTTATAGACAATTGGGCCACAGATAACTTGGACCTTGTTAAATACACCTTACAAAGAATAAAAGGTGACTCTGTATATGTAAACTTATGGAAGTCGAGGTTTTTAATTAGTGAAGGTGACTATGATGAGGCCTTTGATGTGATAGCGGCCCTTCCAAAGATCAAAGCACTTTCTAGATACACATCAATGAATAAAGCAAAATTATATTGGTTTAAAGGAAAGTTTGAGCAGGCGAAGATCATAACAGATATGATTCTTGAAAAAGAAATAGCAAGTGATAGTGAAGAGATTGCTGGCTGGTTATGTTTTGAAGAGCTAGAAAAGAGTTGCTCAGAGCAAGCAAGCAGTAGTTGTCAGTTTGTTGATAGGCAAACGCGCAGGGGAGCCCTTGCAGGTGTGGCCACATTAAAATCATTAGAATGTGATGGAATGCTCACTTCTTACCATAAATATGATTGGGAGCCAGAAGCAAAAGCATTAATTGGTTTTAAATTAAATAAAGAAGGAGAGCCGGGTGTAAATTTAGCCCAGTTTTTGGGTAAGAGATATTCAGACCAAAGAGTACCTTACTTTGCAGTAGCAAGTTTTTTAAGTAATGCTCCTGAAATTACTGAAGAGTTGTTTGAAACTATTAAAGACCATACAAGTGGTTTGTCCATGCGTTTTGAAAAAATAAAATTAAGTAATAAGTTTTTAAGTTATTTAGTGAATAACAAGTATTATGACTATGCTTATAATTTTGGTGAAAAATTTTTAGAAAAAGGCTCTCCTGAAGAGTATAAAAAGAATTTAGTTATTAGTGCGTATCTTTCTGGTGATAAAGAAAGCGCAGCCAACTACTTAAAGAACTTCCAGTTAGGTGATGAGCCTATTAAATCAAGCCGTGGTCTGGCTAGTGGCTCACAGTTTGATTTTGTAAAAAAATTAATTGAAGGTGATGAGTAATGGTATTTCCATTTCCACGGATATCATTTAGCTTTAGTAAAATACCAATGACTTGGTTATTGGTATTTATAAATGTATTTTTATTTGCAGTTTTTTTACCACAAAACAATCACTTTAGCTCTAAAATGGGCGACATAGTTGAAGATAAGTATTTTTACACCACACAGGCAAACTTATATAAGACTTTTGTTATGAATCACCCAAAGTTATATGGCTATTTTACTAAAAATATTTTGAAATTAGATTGGGATATTCCTGTGAAGGCTAGGATTATTTCAAGCTTTGCAATTAGCGACACACGCTTTACAGAAAATATTTTAAATGAAGCGCCTGTTGGTGATGCAGTGGCTTACAAATTTTGGCAACAAAACTTTAATGACATAATGGCCTTGCAAGGGACTTCACCTAATTATACTTTAGGTGTCTTTAACCAATCTTCTTTAATAAATTTTGTAACTTATCAGTTCATGCACGCATCTCTCGGACACTTACTAAGTAATATGTTTTTTTTATTATTGTTTGGAGCATTAATTGAACCACTGTTTGGTGCGTTGTTATTACTAATGACTTATTTAGCCTCTGGCGTGATTGCGGCCCAGTCATTTTTAATGGTGTCAGAATCTATCAACTCACCCCTCATTGGTGCCAGCGGAGCGATTAGTGGATTGATGGCTATGTATTGTGTGGCCGCCTTTAAAAAGAATATACGGTATTTTTACTTTTTGTTTATTCCAAGGCCTGAGTATATGGGCTTTGTCTATTTGCCTTCTTGGCTCTTGCTAGTATTTTGGTTTATGAGTGATTTAGCTGGATATTTTAGCCAAATAAGTGAGCACTCAGGAGTTGCCTATGTGGCTCATATTGGCGGGCAAATGTCGGGCTTGCTGGTGGCAGCTATAATGCTAAGCCTCTGGAAGCTATTTAAGCGAAAAGAGGGGCAGATTAGGAATAAAGAGAGCTTTGGTAAGGTTGTTCCGCTGACCCAAGTCATAGAGTCCACTAAGTTTAAAATGACTAGATGAATTATCATCAGAACCATATATAAATATGGCTCCTAAGCCTTTTTTTTATAAGTATTCAGTGATAGAAATTTGCCATGATGAATACAGAGATAATGGACAAAGCAATCAGCCTAGCTGCCCAGTGGCAGACTAAGGCAACAGAAAAACTTTCCGACTTTGAGAATACCTTTCACACTAAAATGCAAAAGATGCTTTCTAATCCGGTGGATAAAGTATTTTTAATTGAACTGATGGATCAATGTTTTAGAAGTCATGATGTTTCACGAGTTGAGAATCAAATTGAATATTTATTTTCAAAATATGGAATGGCCTCATTTTTCACAGACTCCGAGCGCTTTTTGGTATTTCTTTTTAGACATGCAGGAACTTATATTCCGCAAATTTCAATTCCAATGTTTGTTAATAATATTCGTAAAGACACAAGTAATGTGGTTTTGCCAGGTGAAGATAAGGCCCTCAATAAGCATTTACAAAACAGAAAAAATATTGATGGCACCCGAGTGAATTTAAATATTATTGGCGAAGTGGTTTTAGGTGATGTTGAAGCTGAAGGCCGTATGACCAAATATCTAAAAGCTTTAGAAAATCCAAACATTGATTATTTATCAATTAAAATTTCTACTATTTATTCGCAAATAAACTCTTTAGCCTTTGAGCAAACTGTTGATGCTTTGGTGCCAAGGATTGCAAAAATATTTTTACAAGCGAAAAAACACACCTTTATTAATAAAAAAGGCGAGAAAGAACATAAGTTTGTAAATTTAGATATGGAAGAGTACAGAGACTTACCAATCACTGTTGCTGCCTTCAAAAAAGTATTAGAGCTTCCTGAGCTACATGATTATAAAGCTGGGATTGTATTACAGGCTTACTTGCCAGACTCTCATTTATGGCAAAAGGACCTAACCGAGTGGGCTAAAAACAGAGTGTCCAATGGTGGAGCACCCATAAAAGTTCGCTTAGTTAAGGGCGCTAATATGGAGATGGAAAAAACAGAGTCTTCATTGCATGGTTGGAAGTTAACAACTTACACAGATAAAATTGATACTGATAGTAACTATAAAATTATGGCTGAGTATGCTTTAGATCCTCAGAATGCCCATGCGGTGAATCTTGGCGTGGCTTCCCATAATTTATTTGAATTAGCTTATGGTTATGAGCTGGCTAAACATAATGAAGTACTAGATTACTTTTCACTAGAAATGCTTGAGGGTATGAGTGAAGCTGCTCGCGTGGCCATAGCCGATGTGAGTGGCCAAAAAGTTATTTTATATGCTCCAACAGCTGATAAAGAGCAGTTTACTAATGCCATCGCTTATTTGGTAAGGCGCCTAGATGAGAACACCAGTGAAGATAATTTTATTAGATACTCATTTGGTTTAACTGTGGACAGTCCAGAGTGGGCTATGTTGAAAGAAAAATTTATTCAGTCCTTTTCCAATAGAGAAGGTTTGTACATTGGGCAAAAAAGAAAACAAAACCGCAAGGATGAAAACTGGGACAGTTATGAAGGCGGTACATTTTATGAGTATGAATTTGTAAGTGAGCCCGACACTGATTTTGTTTTAGAGGCTAACCGTGAATGGGCTAAGGGTATAAGATCAACTTGGATGAAAAAAGCCGGTGATAAAATTGAGCCCATCCCCATTGTTGTGGGCGGCGAAGATCTTTATGGTGATCGTGAAGTTATTAACTGTATGGATAAGTCACAAGTTAAAGAAAATATTATTTGTGGTGCCTATACTAAATCTAATGCTCAGGACTTAAAAAAAGCGGCTGATGTAGCAGCCAGTGATCCTGATGGTTGGAGAGAGTTAACTAGAAATGAAAGGCATAAGATTTTATCAAATGCTGCTATTGAGGTAAGGAAGCGCCGTGGAGATTTAATCGGTGTAGCTGCAGCTGAGGTTGGCAAGGTTTTCACTGAAACCGATGTGGAAGTGAGTGAAGCGGTGGATTTTTTAGAATTTTACCCACATAGTACAAGATACTTTGAAGATCATAAAAATTTAAGATTCAAAGGTAAAGGCGTTGGCTTAGTAGTTCCGCCGTGGAACTTTCCTATAGCAATCCCTCTAGGTGGAGTGGCGGCATCACTGGCAGCCGGTAATACTGTAATTATAAAGCCGGCCTCTGATGCTGTTCTTTGTGCTTATGAAATGTGTAAATGCTTTTGGGCTGCTGGTGTAAGTAAAAATACACTTCAGTTTGTCCCGTGTCCTGGCTCCATGGCTGGTGAGCATTTAATTAAAAATGAAAAAATTGACTATGTGATTTTAACTGGTGGCGAAGACACAGCTAAAAGAATGTTAGAGGCCAGGCCAAACCTATTATTGTCGGCAGAAACGGGTGGTAAAGATGCTACCATAGTAACGGCTATGGCTGATCGTGATCAGGCCATCAGTAATATTATACACTCGGCCTTTTCTAATAGTGGGCAAAAGTGTTCAGCAACATCCTTACTAATACTGGAAAACGAAGTTTACTTTGATCGTAAGTTTCAAGAGGCATTAGTAGATGCAGCGGCAAGTATGACAGTTGGTTCTGTTTGGGACTTTAAAAATAAAATTGGAACTTTAGCATCAAAGCCTAGTGGAGCATTAAAGCGGGCCATTGAAAACTTAGATGAGGGTGAAAGTTGGGTGTTAAAGCCTGAGTTTGTTGATGGTAATGAATATATGTTAAAGCCATCCATTAGGTGGGGAGTAAAGCCTGGGAGCTTTTGCCATTTAAATGAATTGTTTGGACCTGTTCTTTCAGTTATG
>CALLBC010000029.1 GCA_938001965.1 uncultured Bdellovibrionales bacterium
GAGATAGGTATTTCATTGACAGAATAACTCTAACGCTTTAATTGTTCAATCAAGGTGAATCTGGTGAAAATCCAGAACTGTTGCGCAACGGTAATTAGAATTTTCTAAAAGTCCGATCCCTATCAAATAAGTAACCCTTTACGCATCATGAGGAGGTTCTATGAAGCGTCTATTCATTTTATCACTAATTTTACTTTTTATAAGTAACTTACAAGCTCAGGCTGAGAACACTAATTACGATGTTGTCGAAGTACAATCTACAATAAAGTGTGTTCATCATAAATATGGAGAAACTAATAAAGTCTCTTCAAATATTTATAAATATTTTATTCAAAATTCTAAAGATGATGGTTTTTTCTATAATTTGTCTGCAATTGGCTTTATTGAAAAAGTTAGGTTACCAGTAAGTTTTGATGAGTCTTTAAAGCAGATTGGGCAGCAGAATTATGTTTACTGTATAAAATTTAAGTCTATATAAAGAGATCTTAACTAAATTATTAAACTGAAAAGCTAGGCTGCTAATAGCAGTCTGGCTAATAAGAAGTTGAAGAGTTAAATAGGCTCTTTCGTAAGTAAAAGTAGTATATAGAATGAGTACTTCTTTTTAAGTTGGTCTAGGGCTAGCTAAAGAGCGTTATTCAAATATAAAATGTGCTCTGTGTACCGGATTTTACCCGTGTACCTTTTCAACATTTAGACAATCTAACTTGATAGGCTCCTGTTTTTCCATACCAAGAAATAGTGAGATTTTTGCCAACAGCATTTTATACTAATATAGCAACTATAATTTAAAAAAATCAATATTGATACATCGAGCTTCTTCAGGGTCGGAAGGTATAGATTTTTGAATTATTTCTTCAAATATTTTCAATAACTTTGTTTTTACTTCAAAGGCATCATCATGAGAGATACTTAATGGGCATGTTAAAAATAAATTATCATCACTCATTTTATCGATGTATGAAGATGCTTTCTTGCGCCAGTTTAGGTGATGACTTATCACAAGTGGCGAATCTTCAGGTAAATGTGTACGTTTTGGTCCAACTGATATTTCACCATTTTTACTTTTTTTTAAAAGTTCAGATTGTAAGAGTTCTTGTATTTGATTTTTTATTCTATTTTTTGGCAACTCTAATAAATCCGCAATATCAACTGATGAATAGTCTTTGTTAATGGAGTAAAGCAATCGTATTGCACTGTAAGACCAGTGTGAGTAATAAACATATGCAAGGTTCTCTGGTAAAGTTAAATACTCTTTGGCTAAATTTTTGACCTTGTAAGCTTCTTTGATGATTATATTATTTTTCTTTTGATAATACTCCTTCAGTTTAATATTTCCTGCCCTAGATTCTCCGATTAAGTTTAAGAAAAAGTCACTCTCTAAACTTGTGAAGCCTAAATATTCAGCAATTAAAACTCCTTGTTCTTTAGTTAATTCCCTCTTTTCCTGAAGCATAAGACTTAGCGTCGAGGGACTAATTCGGCATTCTTTGGCTATTCTGGACAAGCTTAGATGTTTGTTTTTATTAGATTTAATGTAATTTTCTATTATTTTACGGTAGTCTTTAATTTTAAATATATCCATACACCTACTCTCTTAATGTTTTCATATTGAAAACATTTTTAGTTTCAATTTACAACAAATAAATTGCTTGAAGTCTAAATTAATGACAAGTTCATTTTTGTTAATAAGTCAATTAGGAGGGCATTGTGAAATACTTTATGGTTTGTTTAATTTTTACTTTTCTTTTTACAGCCAATATTGCGCAAGCTCGTAGAGGCATTGCTGATAGTGGTGGAGGTACGGTTATTTCTTGTGAAGACAATAGTTACTCTTTACTTGATTACTGGGAAGCTAATCAAAGAGGTTTAATTATTAAATTTGAAGAGGGAATTGAATTTGATTATAAAGTAGAAATACTTCTGGATCGTTTGGCAAAGTTTAATCCAATACGAGCACGAAAATATAGAAAGTATTGGGATAATTTTTTTCGAGAAGCTATGTTCGTTGATACTGAAAATTTAGGAATAGTTACTGATGTTGGTCCAGTACCTGTTCCTTTAGGTTGTGAACTTATTCAGGCAGCAGGACAACTTGTAGATTTATTACCAGGAGATCCAAGGTACTATATATCTCAACCTGTTTGGAATAAATTGTCTGAAACAGATAAAGCTGGTTTAGTAATTCATGAAATTATTTATAGAGACTATTTAGAAGAAAAGTTGAATGTACCTACGACACGTAAAATCAGATACTTTAATTTACTACTCGGTTCAAATAGCTTGGAGTTATTTAACACTGATAAGCAAAAATATGATATTTCATTTAAATTAGGGCTTTCAAGCTTTCAAACTACTAAGAATTTTCCAATAAAAATTCTGGAATGCGATTATTATTGTGAAGCTTTGAAAGTTACATTTAACGAGAAAGGAACAATTCAGTCTGGTTTTGTTTTCGATTCTGTATTTAGTTTATTGTTGCCAGCTGAAACAAAGCTTATGGTTAGTAGTCAGTGGAAGGATGAAAAAATCAGCTTTAATGGTGAGGGGCTTCCCACCTCAGAGCAAAAGTATTTAATTGAACCCAATCAGGAGATTAAAATAAAAATTGGCAAACAAGAGTGGGTTAATAGAGCTTCCGATTATAATACTGAGCTGGTTATTCTTGGAAACAATTTATCTGTAAGTAACCATAAGATGGGGATAGATTCAGTACTGTCTGAATTAGGTAAAGTATTATGTGAGGCAAAGACGAGCATTCACCTTAAACTTACGAATACAAATATTAAAATAAAAACATGTAATTAATTATAAAAAAGGAGATAATATGAACAAAATAATGAGTTTACTGATACTTAGTTTAATGCTGCCGTTCCAGGCAATAGGTTCGCAAATTGACCTTAGTGATTGGGAAAAACATCACAATCAAAAAACAAGATATAATAAGGAACGCACCATTGAATTGCATGATGGCGACGTAGTTTTCAATTTACAAGACTATATGAAAGCACACCAAGATATAAATACAAGCAAAACATCAACGCAAAAAATTCAAGTTGGAACTGAATTTTCTAAAATAACTTTTAATGGTAAGTATTCTAAGGCAATAACTAATAGTTTTTTAACTATGCTAGAAAAATATTCACTAAATGAGGGAACTCATGAAGTTACACGAAGTGAAGGTGTTGAAAGTATTACAGTAACACAAGATAAAGTCATAATTGAATTTTTAAGAGATCATTCTACTCAAAGTTTTAACGGAGAGATTGAGCTTACTACACTTGAATGTAGTATAGATGGTAGCAAATGTGTTTACTCAATAGAAGAGAAAACTGAGGTTTATTCATCTAAGATTGAGCAAATACAGCGAAATAGAATGATCTCTCTAGTGGACCATGTTGCTTTCTGGGATAATGTAACAGGCCTTTCTGATGCCTTAAATTATCACTTCTCAGGCTCAGAAGTGCATGGCATTAATTATCATATAAATGAAGATTCTGCAGTAATAGATGTAGATGGCATAACTGAAACATTTGAAACTATTTTTTCAAAAACTTTTTTCGCAGAGACGAAAACGTTTTGTTACAAAAACAGTTGTAATGATATTGTTGTACTAACTTTTTAGATAACAATGAATGACTTAGCTTTGCAGTGTTTGCATTTCATATTATAATGTGAATTAACATTAAAAATTAATATACGTGTATACAAAATATTAAAGGAGCTTCAATGAAATTTGTTATTTTATTGTTCGTACTAATTTTTGCCAATGCAACTTGGGCATCTTGTCCTCAGCTTCAAGGAGAATATACCTGTAAGCCTAATTACTTTAAAATCAAACAAGTAGAAGAAAATGGTATTCACTTTTATAAAATTGATGGGGTAACTTACAGATCGGATGGAAGTGAAACATTTTCATACGCTTATACATCTGTCGGAACTCTTGTTACAATAAAGGCAGTATCAGTTTGTTCAGACAAAAAATTGATCCAAGTTGTTGATAAAACAATTGACGGTAATGAACTACCATCTTTTGTATCAAAATACATTTGGTCGATAGATAAATTTGGTGATCTCAAACTTGACTCAGATGTTAACGCAGGTGATTTTGGCAAATACAAAAGTATTGTTAATTGCGAAAGAACCTATTCTGATTGAGTAAATAACATGCCAACAAAACTTATTTCCTAGACACTAAATATTGCGGCATTATTTCAAATTAACCTGCAAGACATGATTGTGGTTCATTTTCAAAACTATCAGATTGGACCTAAGTACTCATACCTAAATATAGTGTGAAGTAAATACGCCTTAGCTTTTGAAGCCTCCAGCTATACCTTTTACAGCCATTGCTACGGCGTTATGAGGGTGTAAGCTTTCTTGATGTTCGACCATTAGTTTAAAATCAACTACGCTTTTATTGCCAT
>CALLBC010000030.1 GCA_938001965.1 uncultured Bdellovibrionales bacterium
AACACAAACTTCACCACTTAGTACAACATGAGGTAAGTTTATAGTTTTATCTTCAGTAAAACTAACATTAAACTTATTAACATAGCCATAGGCTTTAACTTGATCATTACTTTTTGTTAAAAGATTAAAAGCCATTACTTCACTCAGGCTACTTTCTGAATCGGGCGTGCCCGATGCAAACTCTGTGGTATTAAGAGTCGAATTAGATTCAAAGTTACTTCCACAGTTTGTATAAAATAATAAAAGGTTCGACAAGGCCAATATAGAAATTGCAGTACTTATTTTAGACACAGGAATACCTCGCACTACTAAATAGTATCACGAAAGCTATTAACGCCTTACTCAAATCTCAAAGAGAGACATGATTTAGTCTATATCTGATCTATAGACCAGATAGACAGCTTAACTCAACCAACCACCAATCTTTTCAGAATCTTTTTTATAATTATAAGCTAGATAAACTATACCTGCGATTAAAAAACCAACACTGATCCATTGGCCACGAGTTAAGCCTAAGGCTTGAAACCCTAAATGAGAGTCTGGCAATCTATATTGCTCACCAATAATACGAGCCACACAATAAGAAATGGCCCACCAACCACTAACCACTCCTGGCTTTCTTGGTATACGCCAAATAAATATAACAATGAGTAATACAGCTAAACCTTCAAAAAGTGCTTGGTAAAGCTGTGATGGATACCTTGCGGACAACACTTGCCCTAAGGCTGCTGTGATCTCTTCATTACCAGCCTGAACTTTATTAATCGCCAAAGCAATAAAGGCTTCCATTTTTGCATAAGATATTGAACTTGCGCGATCAGCCCAAGCACTCCAATCGGCCTTACTAGGGTTTAACTCTGACCCCCTATAAGTTATTGGTTTTAGTTTTTCAACAACAGTATAAAGGCTTGATAGCTTTTCAGTGGCTCCCTTTTCCATCCATAAGTACATTTCATTGGGAAACTTAACAGCAAACTTACTTGTGCCTTCAATCACTCGACCAAACAACTCACCATTAATAAAGTTTGCAACTCGACCAAAAATAATTCCCACCGTTGCACTGGTCACAGTTAAGTCAATTAATTCAAACATGGAAACTTTATTTCGTTTTCCCCATATCCAGGCAGCCACCATAATACCTAATATACCACCATGACTGGCCATGCCTCCTTTATGAACTTCTAAAAGTCCCCAAAAAGGAAAGGAATCCCAATTCCATTCAAGAAATAAATTGGGCTTATAAAATAAGGCATAACCGATTCGTCCACCGACCATAGTACCGATGGCAATGGCAGTAACAAAGTCACCCACCTTTTCTGGAAGGATATTGATTTTTTTTCTTTTGGCTAAATACATAATCAGGGCATAGCCTAAAAAGAAGCCAGAAAGATAAGCTAGGCCATACCATCGAATGCCGATATCACCAGTAAAATGAATTGCGAAGGGGTCTAAATTGTGTACATATTCCATTAAGATATCATCCTTAAACTCTCTGAATTATTCAAGAAATAAAACCCAAAACTCCACCCTTGCGTTATGAGCGAGTGTTTTAAATTCGGCCTACAAATATATATCCAAAGCCTCAGACATACGGTGCTCGGAGCTTCGCTCCTGTGCTCCGAACTCGTTTTGGACATATATTTGTAGGCCAAATTTAAAACACTCTCTCATAACGCTAAGCTTCACTATAGGTTATGAATTGTGCTTATATATTGGGAGTTCTAACCCAGTCATGTTAACTACTTCCTATGGATATTATACTGGCCAGTACGTCTAAATTTAGACAACAACAATTGAAAGATATGGGTTTAGAGTTTCAAGCGGTTTCACCGGAGTTTGATGAGGAAGGTTTTAAATCTCCAGACATTGACCCCGTAGACCTATGCGCCCTACTTGGACAAAAAAAGGCTTTAAGCCTTAAAGAGTTATTTCTTAATTCCATAATTATTGGCAGTGATCAAATGTTAGTGTGTGAAGGCAAAATGTACAACAAACCTAAAACATTAGATCAAGTGGTCGAACGCCTTACCCACTTACAAGGTAAAACTCATAGCTTACTCACTTCACTATTTGTTTATTCTAAAAATAAAAACTACTCCCACCTCGATCAAACCCACTTAACTATGAAAAGCCTCAGCTCCGAGGATATCTTGAATTATGCCAAACAGGACCAACCTTTAGGCTGTGCTGGGGGATACAAATATGAATTAAATGGTAAAAACCTGTTTGAAAAGGTGGAAACCCAGGACCCAAGTAGTATCATTGGCTTACCAACTCTTGCCTTAAAAGATATAATAAATGAAATCAAAGGTAACAACGCTTAATGAAAGATTCTAAATATTTTAACTCCAATATTCGCTTAAGACGCTTACGCAAAAATGCAGCCACTCGCGATTTAGCCACTGAAACCAGGCTACACACTAAAAATTTAGTTTGGCCATTATTTATTCTTGAGGGTGAAAACCAAAGACAGGAAGTTAAAAGTATGCCTGGTGTGGAAAAGCTTTCTTTAAATTTAATAATTAAAGAAGCTAAGGAGGCTCACGAACTGGGTATCCCTGGCTTAGCCTTATTCCCAGTTATACCTGACAATAAAAAAGATAAAAAAGCCAGTGAAAGCAAAAACCCCAATGGGCTTATGCAAACTGCAATCAAAGAGCTAAAAAAAGAAGTCCCTGAAATAGTTCTGTTCACGGATGTGGCTATGGACCCCTACTCCACTGACGGCCAAGATGGCTTGGTTGAAAATGGTGAAATTTTAAATGACGAAACACTACCAATTTTAGCAGAGATGGCATTAGCACAAGCCAAAGCTGGCGCTGATTTTATTGCTCCATCAGATATGATGGACCATAGAATTGGATACATCAGGCAAGCACTGGACGCCCAAGGCTTTACTAATACAGGCATCATGTCTTACGCTGCAAAATATGCTTCCGCTTTTTATGGCCCCTTTAGAGACGCCTTAGACTCTGCTCCTAATGGTGATAAAAAAACTTACCAAATGAACCCTGCAAATAGTAAAGAAGCCCTTAGTGAAGTAAGCATAGATATTAATGAAGGTGCAGACATTGTTATGGTCAAACCAGCCCTTGCTTACCTAGATATAATTAGCTTAGTAAAAACCAATGTGAATATTCCAGTGGCTGCCTACAATGTGAGTGGTGAGTATGCAATGTTAAAGTTGCTAGCAAAAAACAATTTAGCTAATGAAAAAGAAATTGTTTTAGAAAGCCTCACAGCTATGAAAAGAGCCGGAGCTGATTTAATTTTCACTTACTTTGCTAAAGATGTGGCCGAATGGCTAAAAAGCTAATTTTTGTTCCTTAGCTCTTTATACCAAACAATATACTCATGAAAAAAAATCTTTATTGGATTATAGGAATTTACTGGGGTACAAACTCCAAACTTAGTAGGTTTATTATTGGCGTCCGGCTTCATATATGTGCCAAATAAGTGGTCCCAAAACATAAATACTCCACCAAAGTTTCTATCTCTATGGATTGTCTCTACAGAATGATGGAGAATGTGATTTGCTGGTGAATTAAAAACTTTATCAAACAAAGGAATTGGCTTCATTTTATCATTATGAATCCAAAACTGAAGGACTAGTATCAATATTCTCATTACAGACAGGACCAAAGCATCAATGCCAAAAATAAATACAGGCCATGTATAAAAAATAATATCTACTAGCGGAGAAAGCCAGTTCAATCTAAATGCAGTAAATAAGTTAAACTCATGGGAACTATGATGCACACCATGCACAGCCCATAGTATTCTAAATTTATGTGAAAAATAGTGAGATAGATAATAACAAAAATCCGCAACAATAAAGGCTAGAAGATATTCTAAATTAGTATCAAACCTAAATTTAAAAAGAGAATATGGCTGCAACCACTTCAGAAGTTCAAATAAAATTACAGCTGTAGATAATGAGGCTATAATTCTTGTAATTGTAATAACGCCAATATTTGCAAACACTTCTTTGAGGTCACGATCTCTTTTTTTATATAAGTCATAAGCAAGATCAACAAAAGCTAGAACCAAAGTAATAACTGCTATATAAGAGGTATAACGGTTCACCATTTCAAAGTTTAACATTTGCTAATATTACAATAATTTGAACTTATCTGTAAATACAGAATATCTTACTTATATTTTTTTCCAAGAATACTAAGCCACTTTTAACAACTGCTGGCTCACTAGTAAGTCACTTTCATCTTCTTTGTAATCTAAAGATTTAATATAACTTCTAACTAACCCCTTATCGAACTGAAGACCTGAGAATTTTTCTAGCTCAGCTTTGGCAATATCCATACTTAAACCTTTTCTATAAGGCCTGGTATTTGTCATGGCATCCACAGTATCAACAATAGAAAGTATTCTTGCTGTGATTGGAATAGTTTCACCAGAAAGCTGATGCGGGTAACCTTTTCCATCTATGCGCTCATGATGATAACGTATACCTGGAATTAATAATTTAAAAAAACGATTATGATCAGCAAGTGGCTTAATCATTTGCACACTCATCTCTGAATGACTTTTCATAATTTTATACTCATCTTCAGTAAGCCTGGCAGGCTTTAACAAAATGTTATCAGCAACACTCACTTTGCCAATATCATGAAATAAGCCTGAGTACTCTAAAATGCTTTGTTGAAAAGCATCGAGACCGATAAACTTGCCAAGCCTTCTTGCTTCCAAACCTACTCGACAACAGTGATAATATGTAAATGGATCTTTTGCTTTTACTCCAAGCAAAATAGAATGTGCAACCGATTCGGCCCACTTTGGTACTTCTGAACTCATCTCACTCCTTATCCCGACCACTTTATATCGGTATAAAACACTAATATCTTTAGTGTTTTATAATGAGACATTCATCTTAAAATGAACAACAATAGAGCTAAAAATTATTCTTCTATACTATTTAACATTAATCCAAAGTGTAAAGTGACCTGTATTAAAAAATGCACCTGTATGAGCGTAGTGAGCTTGCTGCTCAATCTGACTATCAACTATATTTGGGCTCTCACTATCATATTTTGCGTAAATTTCATTGTATTCAATAAAGTTATAACGGCGAATAACTTCATCACTGGTCCCATCAGGGTAACTTCGGCTAACTGCATAATCTAGGGGTATATATTTTCCATTTTTACTAAAAATATAATCAACATCGTATGACATGGGCAATTCATCGTCATTAAAGCTCGCATGGTATTCAAAAGTTAAACCGAGATCAGTCATTCTTGAATACTTGTAACCCTTATGTTTGACCTTAGCAATTTCACCATCAGTTTTAGACATGACATAGTAATTCTTACTCTGATCTATTTCGATGACATAATCTCTGTAGGTATCCTGCACACCTTTGTAAGTCAGGCTATAAGGAACTACAACGGCTCCATCCCAATAGAACAATTTTTCTATATTATCTTCTGTATACCTTAAATTGGAGTTGGTAACATATCCACTACAAGAATCACATTTTTTAGATAAGTCTGGCTCATAGCTATCATTTATTTTATATAGCTCAAAACCAGAGCCCTCTTCAGGTGGAGTTCTAAATATATTACTGCCATAAAACCACTCAATAGTTTTTTCTCTCACCATTACTTTTAGTAACTCAGAAGTTGTTTTATCAAAAATTAAAGTTCTAACTTTAGCCTCGCTACTTTTATTATCAAGAAATATATATTTATCACTGATATTATCAATTTCAAAATAATCATCCTTAACCTGTGTTGGTATAACGGCTCTTGAAACTTCCTCAGTGGCTAAATCAGCTATAAATAATATTCTACCAAGCACTAGGTAAAACTTATCACCATCAAGCTTTGAGCTGGCTAACTTTCCGTGTCCTGCAACGCCGTTTTCATTAAGGTCATCAGTTATAATAAATTCTGCCGAGCCAGAGCTTGGGTCTATATACTCAAAAGATTTATCCGTTGCTAAAAAGACTTTATTATTATGCATATAAATTCTTTTTAAAACCTCTTCAGCCTTAAGCTCACGTATTAAAACTGGCTTCCCACTATCAATATCTAAATAAAAAATTTCATTACTTTTAGATTTATAAACAATGCTATTAGAATCTTTAGCACTTGCCAAAATCGAACCATCAATAGGCAGGCTTGTTCTCTCTTTTGTTGCCATTGATACATAGCTAAAACCAAAGAAATCTTCACTCACTAAATATGACTTTGTTTGCCCAACATAATTAGGTTTTATAAATAAAGTAGAATCAAGTTCACTACGGTTACCGGCCTTATCTTCAGCCGAACTATGCGGATCAAAACTACCGGTAAAAATAAACTTGGTATAGTCATAATAGTTATAATTTGAAATCCTTAAGTCTTTAAGGTTTTCTGTGAAGTAGTCTACACAAGGGATGTCTCTCCACTCACAGTAACTAATTAAATTGCTTAAATAGGTTTTGATAACCCCTCGTTCATATATAGTTTGCTCCTTATTCCATTGTCTTGAAAATTTAGGGCAACTGTCTTCACTTATACAGTTAGACTGAGATATTTTAAGCATTAAAGACTCATCATACTCTTTAATTTTATCAAGTATCGAAGCCCTAAAGTCTTTCGCCGACAAAGCCCATCGTTGCTCTAATGAAGCCCTAGGGTCAGAATTAAAATATTTTTTTGGCCAAATACTTTTTATAAATTCATAGCTATACAACTCGCCCAATATCTCAATATTTTTTTCTTTTATCTTATTTGCACGGATTGTACGAACCTCTTCCGATATGGATGAGAATGCATAGAACAAGTTTTCTTCTTGGCTCATCTGCTCTTTTAATTGTTTATCTCTGGATGGAGTACTCCAGTCTTCATAGTTTTGTGTGCCTGGGGAGCAATCATTAGCACTGCAAAATTCATAACCTTCTTTGACTACAGATATTCTTTGCTTAATAACATCAACAGTAGATTTAAGTACATTTTTATACACTTTAGCTGCATTAAAATCAGGGTCTATACGCTTTAGTACAGCAATGCCAAAGTTGTCTTTACCAAACTCGGGGTCGTACTGCTCTAAAGAGTAGCCTGGCATATGCTTAGCTCTCACCTTAACAAGCTTGCCTCCACTTGGTACAATCCAAAGGTGCTTAACTAGGCCCCCAGCTTTTCTTTTTTCAATTCTATCAGGAATAAAAATGGCTTCTGATAAGCTCCTCACTTTTATGGGAACAGTTGAGTTTAGTGAAGACAAAGGAATCCCGTTATAGTTTTGTCTGTGGACTAAAACTGTATGACCTGAGTTTCCACCTATAGTCAGCCTGTAAGCCCCTTCGGATAAATGTTCAGGAGTAATAGCAACAGGGTAAGAATCTAATTTTAAAGAATGCGTGTAAGTGTTCCTTACTAAATACTTTAAGCTCGCCATAAAAACTTTATCTTTATGCCAAACAGAACTTCTTCTATAGTTTTTCCATTTACTCTTAAAGCTTCTATTTGTAAATAAAGTTTTTGTACCAGCTAAAGTTTGCCCAGCTGGCAACTTATAGATTCTTGAAAAAATCCATCTAAATGCAATGGCAGCGTCAGCGCAGTCCGTGGCAATATTATATTTAACAAAAAAATCTTTGGTTACATTTTCTCTAAACCACTGCGAGTACTTTCTTTCCCAACTTGACGACCATTTATTAGTATCTTGCCAAATCTTTTCACTACTATCCTCAGTAGTCACTTCTTTTATGATTACAGTGCCTGTACTCATAATAGATTTATTTGGTTTAATAAAGCTTAAAGCCTGCTCTTTACTTGCAAAAATCTTACGGCCTATACTTTCTTGTAGCTTGCCTGTTTGAATTAAAAAACGCTCATAGGTCCAGGCGTAATTATCAGGATATAAAATTGAAATTATTTTTTTATCTTTGGAGATTGTTTCAACATTAACAATGTTGTCATCGGCAAAAACTTGTGTTGAAAAAAATAAAGTAAAAAAGATGCTAAATAGTAGTTTCAATGGGCGCCTCACTAAAGTTAGTTTAGATGCTTATTTAAAAATACCCCTGTATGACTTTTTTTGTTTTTTATGAGCTTTTCAGGCGTACCAGTAAACACAACAATACCCCCTTCATCCCCTCCATCAGGTCCCATGTCAATGATATGATCACAGTTTTTTACCACGTCCAAATGGTGCTCAATCACAATCACTGTATTTCCCTGATCAACTAATTTTTGCAATAACTTTACTAACTTATTTACATCCTCAAAATGAAGGCCAGTAGTCGGTTCATCTAAAATATATAGGGTTTTCCCGGTCTGTCTTTTTGACAGCTCACGACTCAACTTTACCCGTTGAGCCTCCCCTCCAGAAAGGGTGGTTGAGTTTTGACCAAGAGTCATATAACCCATCCCCACTTGGTTTAGCGTATCTAGTTTTTTAAAAATATTTTTATGGTTTTTAAAGAACTCACAAGCCTCTTCCACAGTCATATTTAGTATATCTGCAATATTTTTATCTTTAAAGCGAATGCTCAAGGCTTCATTAGTGTAACGGCTGCTCTGGCAGTAATCACAAGGCACAAAAACATCAGACAAAAAGTGCATTTCCACTTTTTTCACACCCGCCCCTTGGCACTCTTCACAACGGCCACCTTTAACATTAAAACTAAAGTGACCAGGCTTAAAACCACGGATTTTTGCTTCTGGCAGCTCTGCGTATAAGTTTCTAATTAATGGAAATATTCCCACATAAGTGGATGGAGTTGATCTTGGCGTTCGTCCAATTGGTTTTTGATTGATCTCAATCACCTTGTCTATATTTTCAATACCAATAATTTTATCATGCTCACCAACGTATTTATTAGTTTTGTTAATTATATTCCATAGTGCTGGGTATAAGGTTTGAATAATTAATGAACTTTTGCCGCTTCCTGAAACCCCAGTGATACCCACTAACTTTCCAAGAGGTATATCTACACTCACATTTTGCAAGTTATGTTCATTAGCCCCTAGTAAAGAAATTTTTAAACCATTGCCCTTGCGGCGCTCTTTAGGGGTAGCTATCTCCAAAGCCCCAGTTAAATACTTGGTGGTTAAACCTTTTTTAGTTTTTAAAATATCTTTGTAGTTACCCTTGGCTATGATTTCTCCGCCGTGTATTCCAGCACCCGGGCCAATATCAATAATGTAATCCGCTGAACGTATGGTGTCCTCATCATGCTCTACTAATAAAATTGTATTGCCACGATCTTTTATTTCATTAATCACCCCCAATAATCTATGGTGATCCCTTGGATGAAGACCAATACTGGGCTCATCTAAAACATAAAGTACACCCACTAATGCAGAGCCCACTTGCGTGGCTAAGCGAATTCTTTGAACTTCTCCACCTGAAAGGGTTCGTGTTTCCCGGTTCAATGACAGGTAAGACGTCCCCACCTTCATCATGTACTCAAGCCTTGAGCGAATCTGAGCGACTATTTTATCAGCAATTATTGTTTGTTTCTTTGGTAATTTTAATTTTTTGAATTCTTCTAAAAGGTGTTTTGCCGTTAAAGTTGAGAATTGGGCAATGTTTTTTTTATTAATATAAACACTTAAAGCTCTTGGGCTTAATTTTTGCCCATCACAATCAGAACAAATTTCAAACTCAACAAAATCATCGCCCTCAAAATTTTCTTCGCCCTCTTCCACATCAGACAAATAACCTAAACCATTACAAGTGACGCAAGCCCCTTTTGGACTATTAAAACTAAATATTCTGGGCTCCAGCTCAGGGAAAGTAAATCCACACTTAGGGCAAGACCTATGAATGGAATAGAGTTTATTAGTTTTTGTTGTTATATTTTCTGTTTCAATTAAACCACCAGCCATAGTTAAGGCAAGATTTACACTTTCACGTAAACGAGGTTCAAACTTTTTATCCACTACTAAGCGATCTATCAAAAGATCAACATCATGAAATTTATGCTTTGCTAATTTTTTAGCCTCGCTTAACTTTATCCATTTTCCATCCACTTTAGCCTGAGTAAAGCCATTTTTTTCCCACTTTTGAAACTCTCTTAAAAACTCCCCTTTTTTTCCACGATAAACTGGAGCGACCACATAAAACTTATCTCCTTTTTTTTGCTTCATAATGTCTTTAATAATATCAGCAGGAGTTTGACTAGTGACCGGCTCATCATGCTCGGGACAATGTGGTGTTCCCACTCGCGAAAATAAAAGTCTAAGATAGTCATAAATTTCTGTGACCGTTCCAACAGTAGACCTTGGATTTGTTGTAATGGTTTTTTGATCAATCGCTATTGAAGGTGAAAGCCCTACTACCGACTCAACCTCTGGCTTTTTTAACTGCACCATATAGTTACGAGCATAAGAGGATAAGCCTTCTAAGTAACGCCTTTGACCTTCAGCATAGATAATGTCAAAAGCCAAACTGGATTTACCACTACCACTCAAACCGGTTACAACCGTAAGTTTATTTCTGGGGATTGTCACAGATACGTTTTTTAAATTATGCTCACAGGCACCTTTAACAATAATACTACCTTCAGGGTGTTTACTCATAAAGTGGCTTTATTCCTTATTGGTGCATTGTTCACATTCACCGTATAGCTCTAGTACATGACCAGTTAATTTAAATTTAAACTTTTTGGCCACAGCTAATTGTAGCTCTTCAATAGACTCGTTTTCAAACTCTACAATTTTGCCACAGCGAGTGCAATTTAAATGATCATGGTGTTGGTTTGGAGTTAACTCGTAACGCGCTGGAAAACCACCCATTCTCACTTCTGTGACTAGTGAATGCTCTGTCATATTTTTTAAAAATCGATATACAGTGGCAAAGCCTATTTCGGGATGCTTTTTATTAAGCTTTTCAAAGAGCTCTTGAGCTGTAATATGGGCGCGCCCCTCACTCATGGCCTCTAAAATATGTACTCTTTGTTTAGTTACTTTTAAGCCCATTTGACGAATCATCTTTTTAAAGCTTTCAATGTCGATGGGCTCTCTTTCAATGAGAACCTCTTTATTTTGCTTGCCCTTCACTAACTTAGTCACCACTTACTCCCAAACCTGATAAGCCAAACTAGTAAAATGCACCCTAAATGTCAATGAAAATCATTATCATTTAAACTCTTTGGTCACTAACTTTTAGGCACCAGATACATAGCTGACAAAACTATTATCAATAATTTGAACAAAAATTGACCAATTGTGTTTCATATTGAAGCATTTAAACAAAAACTTTCCCCTTAACAGAAATATTTTCTTAAACTAAGACAGTAGCCTTTTTGCTACTCCAGGGGGAATGACGTTTTATGAGCAAAAGAGTTAACTTATATTTTATACTTATCACTTCTGCACTGATCTCAATTTCATGTTCAACAAAGTTTGAATCAATATCAACTGTTGCAAGTAAAGGAGATACTAATACTGGCTCTGAAATAACTATTGAACCGACCACTGAACAACCTGACATTAGCCGACCTGATCCACTTGTTCCAGAACAAGATGTTGTACCACCTCTTGAGACACTTGATGTTGCCGAAGAAGAAGTATTAACTCTCGCAGAACGAAATAAACGACTGCAAAATGCTTTATACAAGCAAGTTGATAACGCAATAACAGTACAAACAACTACTCGCCAAAGTCGCCCAGCCACATTACCAGATTGCGAAAACTTAGATCAACTCACAAGTTTATTTGGCTGTTCTATGTTTGCAATCTCAGGGCTTAGACAAACTAAAAAACTAACTGCTGATGTAAAAATTTATTTAGCAGACCCTAGTAAAAAAACTATTGATAAGGTGGCATTCATAATAGCTTCGCACAACTTTGAAAACCCAATCTCAATTAACCATGAAGCTCGTTATACATCTCACCCAAATGGCTCTAAACAAATTTATGACGAACTAGCCTTAAAAGGTGTTTCTGTGGTGTTTATTGGTTTTGGCTATAAAGACTTTTACTTAAATAGTATATTCGACAAAGCACAAGCCACAGCAAGAGCTATATCACTGATTAATAGCTTAAAAACTAGTGATGACCCATCGTTTTTAATTGGCCTAAGTTTAGGCGGAGTGATTGGCAGGATGGCTCTAAATACACTCGAAGCAACTGGGCAAAACCTGCACAACGTTAATCACTATATCTCTTTTGATTCACCTCATAGAGGAGCCCATGTCCCTCTGAGCTTACAACATATTATGCAGTTCCTTGAAAATGGTGCTGGTGAGGCCAAACGTGTAGCTGAAAAATTCCAAGATAAATTTGGCAACTTAATTGATAATATATTAAACCTAGATGACATTGCAGACCAATTAGAAGCTGGCATTGAAGGTGCAAACTTTTTTACAAACCAAGTAAAACTGTTCAGCGGTGTGTATTTAAACTCTGACTTTGCTCAAGAGCTGGTGATACAGCAAATAACAAAAGAACAATCAGGATTTGTAAATGGATCTTACACCCGTTTACAAAACTACTTAGATAGAAGCGGGATGCCGAAGATGACTAAAGCTAATATTGGAGTCACCAATGGCTCCATTAGTGGAAGCTCCTTGCCACTGCGAGGCAACCAATATGTTTCTCTAAATACCAATGAGGTTAATTTTCTGGAAGTGGACTTCACTAGTTATATTGCAAAAAGTAGTACAGAAGATATTTTTACAGGTCGATTCCGTTATCCTGACCCAAAAGAATTGGGTGGTATATTTGGAGGCGGATCTGATGTCTATTCGTATACAAAAAAACAAACTGACGCTATTGCTGACCTCGATCGCAGTACTTGCGGTTATTTAAATGCGGTGGGTGATATTGAAAAAGTCATTGCTACACAACTTAAAAAAATGTTTAAAGAGCCATTAGTGATTACTAATAGGCTAGCTTGCTTTATTCCTACTACTAGTGGCCTTGCTTCCACAAAAGATATTGCTTACAAAGGTGCTATTACAGCCCAAGATTCACTGTTTGATGAAATCATTGGCGACACTGTTAACACTCATCACCTACAGTTTACCAATGTAATTTCAGACGGAATTTTAGATATTGTTAAAAGAAGTTATTAGGTAGCCGTCGGTAAATTGAAAAAGAAAGGCCTCCTCAGATCGTAGGCTATTCACGAAATCTTTCGTGATACGGTTGAGCTCTTAAACCAAAGGAGACCGAAATGTACGATCATTATATAGCACTAGATTGGGTACAAAAAAACATGGCAATAGCAAGAATGACAAAAAAATCTGATATTGTTAAAGCAATGGATGTTCCTTCAGATTTAGGAAATCTAAAAGATTACCTTAAAAGTCTTAAAGGCACTAAAATACTAGCTTTTGAGGAAACCAC
>CALLBC010000031.1 GCA_938001965.1 uncultured Bdellovibrionales bacterium
GCTGCGCTCATTACGGGCTAACGGGCTAACAAAAAATGTCACCTTATTGAAAGATTTATACATGCTAAAAAGCTTCTAATTTTGATTTGAATTTTCTACGCTCAGACAATCACTACATTTTTATTAATTTTCAGGCACTTACAAGGGTGGCATTCAAATTGTAATAAAAGCTTATGATTTAGTAACTATTTTTAAAAAAGGTCCGTTATGAAAAATTTTATTTATGTAATCGCTATCGCTTCATTGCTAGTTGCCTGTGGCTCTGGCGGTGGAAACAAGAAAAAAGCCAATGGTGGAACTGTTGCAGTAACTCCTACTAGTCACCAAGAGCATATTTGTGATGAATTACTTCCAGCTCAATTAGCAATCACAGAGTACAACTTAGATCGTAACCGTGTTTATCATGATCGTTTTTATGATTCTCAAGGCCAATCTTATAAGCATCGTAATGTGCAGTACAACCAGTATAACCAATATAATGGTCAACACAGACCTACTGAGTTTGTAAACTTATACACTCGTGATACTTACCAGTGCAATAGACTTTACGCTATTGATGACTACATTGAGTACCGTTACGGAATACCAAGAGCCTGTGCAGATTACACATATGACACATACTCAGGTCGTTATATTCATAAATACCACAAAGACACTTATGTAAACTATGACCACCAACGAGGTGGACATTATATGCCAGACAACACTCAGCTTGACTGCCGTCTTAATATTCAAGGCCAGTTTTATAGAGACCACTACTACTATGGACTTTTTTATTCTTTCCAAGCGAACCTCCAAACTGGTTACTATGGAAACTATAGTTTTCAATCTGGTGGTAACGGTAGCTTTAAAGATTTATTAAAAGCTGGTGTTTTATTCGGAATTGGTGCTGCCATCATAAACGCAGTAAACAAATAATTTAATTTTAAATTAATACTTTATAACCCAAGCTCTCCCCTCCCCCCCCTATGAGCTTGGGTTTTTTTATGCTAAGGGCATTAAATCAACTTCAAAAACTCTAACAGTTCGTCTTTTTCTTTTTCAGTTTCAATTAAATTAAACTCTAACTCATGGCCTGAGTTACTAAAACCTCTTCTATTAGTATCAATAATTACTGGTTGAGAATAAGGCATAAAACCATCTTCGTATTGAGTTGTATCACCAACTTTATAGCTGATACCCACTTTACTAAAATCAAGTTTATGCCCTCCAACAAGAAACTTTGACGGCCTTTTACTTGGACGCAATAAATGCCAAAGCGTGGGAACTGTTCCATTATGTAAGTATGGAGCTGACAACCATAATTCCCCCAGTGGAGTCCCCACATAGCCTCTATTAGACTTATCTGGCGATTTTATAATGATATTCTCACCAACAAAAGTGCCTTTTATTAGTGGGCTCAAAACGTCTTTAACATAAGCATTAGTTCTTTCTCGGTCAGTTTTAATATCTTCCAATGAAGTTAACTTATTAGGGAAGGAATATAAATAGGGGTACTTTTCCCCCTCTTCCCATTTGTAATTGCCATGGCAAGAAGAGCAGTTTTTCTCATATATCTTATAGCCTCTCTTAGCTTCAGAAAAGTTAACTTTACCTGGAAATTTTTTACTTTCATAATTTAAAACTAAAGGTATAACTTTTTTAACCTCATCAACAACAGCAGCACCTGTTGCTTGCTTAATTGTGGTTCCCATTACGGGAACCGTAAACATGGCAATGACACTGGCTAGCTGCTCCTCATAAAATTTTCCACTAGGCAATTCAGTTCTATCAACCTCGGTAAATCTTGAAACATCCTTTTTTTCAGAAGACATATAAAAGCCATCATATAAGTACGATGATTTAAATTTTCTGTCGGCAAAAGATGGTATAGAAGTAAAACCATAAATACTTCCTAGATCCTTAAGGGTCTTAGTGTAATAACTAAGCATGGCAACGCCATTGGTTGTTCCTGGTGCTCCAGGGCTAAACGGAAGTAAAACTCCTGGTATTTTTTTATCTGTATTATAAGAAGGGTGTCTTTGTTTAAAGCTAACACAATAGCTGTCCATATTTTTACGGCAATCAACTTTATTATCCTTAAAGTATTTATAAATCACTGTCTGAATGGCAACATATTCCACCAGACTTAACTTCGAGTTAGTTTTAAACTTCTTCTTAAAAATTCCATTCCAGTTAGTTTGAACTCCATACTGTATCCCCGCATATAGCATATCGGCATAAAGAGCATAATTCACTGAAGGGCTAGGAGCTCCTAACCAGATACTATTGGGATCTGGCAAACCGTTTTGATTATAACTGGGAGAGCTATGGCAAGCAGCACAGGTAATATTCATTGCATTATACTTAAACCTTGATAATGGAACTTTAACCTTAACCTCTTTTACAGAGACTCCAGCCGGGCTTCCGTATTTACTCAATGATTGGCCATTAGCAGTGGCAACCGATAATGGAACTCCGTCAATGCTTTCTGGGAATAAAAAACCAGCAGCCTTTAATGCATCAACCCAGCTTTGATCGTGGTTAATAATTCCTAATTGCTTTGCACCGTATTCTAAAATATATTTTGCAAAGGCCCATGGCAATGCATTTGCTCTGGCTGTATGTGGGTTAATTCCACCAAGGTCTCCATATAAATAATTTTCTACAGACTGAGTAGATACATTAGCTACACTTCTAGATTTTTCTTTTTTTATAGAGAAAAATGTAAAACAAAAAACAAACACTACAGAAAATAATAAAAAATTTTTCTTCATAATATTTAATATAACAAACTAATAAAAATTAGATGATTAAAATAATAATTTATGGACGTTCACTACAAGACCTTTGGCCACACAAAAACTCATATATTTTTAATGAATTCATGAGTATTTACCGATAATTATATGTTGAAATAATTATTGTTTATTTTAAGAATGATAATTACATTGATGCACTATTAATTAAGACAGCTGGTGATTTTACATGATTAAAGTTTTATTCTCAAAATACTTAAACTATAATTATAAATTCAAAAATAAGTTTAATATCAAAATCATTGAAAAGCCTGGCCTATGGTATAGCGATCTTGAATTGAAACAGTTGG
>CALLBC010000032.1 GCA_938001965.1 uncultured Bdellovibrionales bacterium
TGTGGTTATATATTTGCGAATAAAGACTCGAAATATTTTAAGGTTGGCACTATTGGGAAAGACCAAGCAGAGGCCTATTGTAGCCAAACTCAGCTTTCACAAGAGCGATTAATTAGTATTGGTGTGTCTGTTAAAATTTAAGCCTATAATGCAGTGCATTCTCGTCATAAATCACCCATATTCTTATTTTTTTTAACTTATAAATGTGATTTTAATGGCAATTTCTGCTAGAAAACCATTTATAAGTGAGGGAAATATGAACTATAAAACTGAACAAGAAGAGTTTTGGAGCGGAAGCTTTGGTAATGACTATATTCAAAGAAATGAATCTCCATCTTATTTAGCTTCTAATATCGCTTTTTTCTCTAAAATATTTAAAAATACTTCTAACTTAACAAGTATCATTGAGTTGGGAGCTAATATTGGCATGAACTTAAAAGCCATTCATAGCTTACTACCAAATTGTAAACTCGCTGGTGTTGAAATCAATAAGCTGGCTTATGAAGAGTTGGATCAACTCGATTATGTTGAGGCCATCCATGGCTCTCTCCTTGAAGCAAACAACTTACCCACCTCACAGCTAGCATTAATTAAAGGAGTTTTAATACATCTTAACCCAGATGCATTAAGCAAAGCTTATGAAATGCTTTATAAATATTCCACTCAATATATTTTAATTGCTGAATACTACAACCCTTCTCCAGTATCTATTAGCTATCGTGGACATAGTGATAAGCTATTCAAAAGAGATTTTGCTGGAGAAATTATGGAGAAGTACCCTAATCTTAGGTTATTAGATTATGGTTTTACTTACCATAAAGATCCTAATTTCCCACAAGACGATATAACTTGGTTCTTGCTTGAGAAATCTTCCCATTAAATTTGTAGCCATATTCACGAGAGGTTAAACTAATGTTCGACAATAAGAATATCCTAATTACAGGTGGCACAGGTAGCTTTGGCCAACGCTTTACTAAACAAATCCTAGCTAAATATAAACCCAATAAAATAATTATCTATTCTCGAGATGAGTTTAAACAATTTAAAATGCAACAAGTTTTTAAAGATCAACTCAGCTCTTTACGATTTTTTATTGGCGATGTTAGAGATTTAGAGCGACTGAGAATGGCTCTTAAAGGTGTTGATTATGTTATTCACGCTGCTGCATTAAAACAAGTTCCTGCCGCTGAGTACAACCCTAGTGAGTGTATTAAAACCAATGTTAATGGCGCGCTAAATGTAACTCGAGCTTGTATTGATATGGAAGTTAGTAAAGTCATTGCTCTCTCTACTGATAAAGCAGCCAGTCCCGTAAACCTTTATGGCGCCTCAAAGCTAGCATCTGATAAAATTTTTAGTGCTGCCAATAATATGGCTGGCTCAGTCAAAACTCGATTCTCAGTAGTTCGTTACGGTAATGTAGTTGGTTCTCGTGGCTCAGTTGTTCCATTTTTTAAAAAACTTGTTGAAGATAAAGCTGAGTACATACCAATCACTCATAACAAAATGACTCGTTTTTGGATCACTTTGGATCAAGGAGTTAACCTAGTTCTTAAAGGTTTTGAAAGAATGCAAGGTGGAGAGATCTTTGTCCCAAAAATACCTTCTATGAGAGTGACTGACCTTGCAAATGCAATGGCCCCAGGTATTCCTCAAAAAATAATTGGCATTCGACCAGGTGAAAAAATACATGAAGTCATGTGCCCAGTTGATACTGCATATGATACTGTAGAGTTTGAAGATCATTATGTTATAAAGCCAACAATAGTGGAGTTTGATGAAAATTTAGACTATGCCACTAATAATTTAAAGGAAGTTGGAAAGCCTGTTAGCGAAGACTTTGAATATAACTCTGGTACGAACCCATGGTTTTTATCTGTCGATGAATTAAAGGACTACTCCTAGTGTCTAAAGATGTTCATATACCTTATGGAACACAAAATATTACTGACGAAGACATTAAAGCCGTAAACGATACCCTTTTGTCCAGATATCTTACACAAGGCCCTGGTGTTGAATCTTTTGAAAGTGAATTTGCGAATGTGATTGGCAACCCTTTTTGTGTTGCAACAAGTAGTGCAACCTCAGGCTTACACTTAGCTTACTTATCATTAGGCCTAAAACCTGGGCACACCGTTTGGACTACACCAAATACATTTGTTGCGACTGCCAATGCAGCCAAATATATTGGTGCCGAAGTTGATTTTGTTGATATTAATCCAAACTCATTTTGCATGTCAGTCAAAAAACTTGAAGAAAAACTAGTGCAAGCTAAGCGGGATAATTGTCTTCCTTATATTGTAACTCCTGTTCATTTTGCGGGACAGTCTTGCAATATGAAGGAAATTCATAAACTATCTAAAAAATACAACTTTAAGATTGTTGAGGATGCTGCTCATGCAGTTGGAGCAAGTTATAATAATAAAAAAATTGGAAACTGTGAGTTTTCAGATGCTTGTGTATTTAGTTTCCATCCAGTAAAAATTATAACTACTGGTGAGGGAGGCTTGGTCACCTTTAAATCACAAGATCATTATAAGTTTTGTCAGCAAGCTCTTACTCACGGTATCACAAAAGATCCGGAAGTTATGACTCGTCCACCTGATGGCACTTGGCACTATGAAATGCAGTTCCTTGGGTTTAACTATCGTATAACTGACATCCAATGCGCTCTTGGTCTTTCACAACTTAAACGTTTAGAAAGTAATATCCGGCGCCGAGAGGAAATTGTAACTACCTACCATAAGGAGTTTGAGGGACTACCGTTTAATTATCAGTCACCTAACTCAGAGGCTCGATCATCATGGCACCTATTTGTAATATTATTGGAAAATAAAAAAATTCGCAAAGAGCTCTATGACTATTTACGGTCTAAAAATATTTATGTTCAAGTTCATTACATACCTGTACATACTCAGCCTTATTATATTAACTTAGGATTTGAGTGGGGAGATTTTCCAGAGTCTGAAAATTATTATAACCGTTGCTTATCTCTCCCAATGTATCATGGATTAAGCAATGACGATCAAGACTATGTCATCAAACTAATAAAAGATTATTTTTCATGAGTAACAGTGTAGCTATTATACATGCCCGCGGAGGTTCGAAAAGAATACCTAGAAAAAATATTAAAAATTTTTTAGGAAAGCCTGCCATTTACTATCCCTTACAAGCAGCTTTAGCTTCTAAATTATTTAATCATGTCTTTGTTAGTACAGATGACAAAGAAATTGCTGAAGTCAGTGAAAGTTATGGGGCTAAAATTGAATATTTAAGACCGGCTCATTTAGCTGATGATCATTCAAACACAACAGATGTCCTCTTATATGACATCCAAACTTTATCTAAAAAATTTGACTTTAACCAAGTTTGTTGCATTTATGGAACTTCTGTTTTTTTAATGCCGGATTATTTAGAAAGTGCTTATCAGCTTTTAAACTCACACACTGATTTGAACTCTGTTATCTCAATTACAAACTACTCGGCTTCAATACATAGAGCTTTTTCAAAAAATAAAGATAATTATTTACAAATTCAAGACAAAAATAAATTTAAAATGCGATCACAAGATTTACCTGAAAACTATTATGATGCCGCATTATTTTATTTTCTAAATAAGGAAAAGTTTCTACAAAATAAAAAAATAATTTCAGACAAAACACAAGGCCTTCATATACCAAACTATAAAGTTGTTGATATTGACACTCTAGAAGACTGGATGCGAGCCGAACTATACTATCAAATGCTAAGTAAAATTTAATTTATAAACGCACATTAATATCTTTATTTTTTAGATATTTTTTAGCCTCTAAGGGTGTTTGCTCAGTAAAGTGAAAGATACTAGCGGCTGAAACAGCGTGAGCTTTTCCAGTGTCTAGTGCCTCAAACATATGTTCATAATTACCACAGCCCCCCTGGGCTATTACTGGAATATTTACAACACTTGTTACTCTCTTTAATAAGTCTGTATCATAGCCTTCCATTGTTCCATCTCTATCAATGGAGGTTAACAATAATTCACCTGCACCATTTTCTTCAAGCTTCTTAGCCCAGTCCTGTACTTTCCATTCTGTCTGAACAGTTCCACTCGACTTGAAACAAATATAGTCATCATTTATTTTTTTAACATCAACACTAGCAACAATACACTGTCGCCCAAACTTATCTGCGCTTTCAGAAATTATATTTATATCCTCAAAAGCAGAGGAATTTATTGTAACTTTATCAGCCCCAGCTCGTAAAAGTTTTTTTACATGATCAACTTTAGAGACTCCGCCCCCAACAGTTAATGGCATAAAACATTCTTTAGAAAAATCATTCACAGTAACGTAATCTGGCTCTCTATTTTCTAAAGTGGCCATAATATCTACAATAATTAGCTCATCAACTTGTCTAGTGTTATAAACTTTTATGGCAGGTATAATTGTACTTACTCGCCTCCAACTATCAAATTTTTTACCTTTTACTAAGGTATAATTTTTCCATAATAAGGTGGGAATAATTCTTGTCTTTAACATTTATATCTCTAAAAAGTTTTTTAATAGCTGAAAACCAGATAATTGGCTTTTTTCAGGGTGAAATTGAACGCCCACTATATTACTTTTAGCAACTACAGTACTTATTTTATTACAATATGGAGTAGTTGCTATTACATCATCTGAGTCTTGTGCTTGAAAATGATAACTATGAACAAAGTAAAAGTCTTTTTTATCTTCTATACCTTTGAAGATGTTATGCTCAGCTTGCTGGTGCACCTCATTCCATCCTACATGGGGCAGACATTCCCCAGGTTGAGGTACAAGTTTATGAACCTCACCTGATATAAAGCCCAGTCCTTCGGTTTTTTCTTTTCCTTCGTAACCAATATCAGCCAACATTTGCATGCCCAAGCAGATTCCAAGTGTTGGAATTTCATTGCTTATAACCTCAGTCTTTAAAGGCTCAATCCAACCACCACTTTTTAAACATTGCATACCCTCAAAAAAAGAGCCTACTCCAGGTAAAACTATTTTTGATGACTTCGCAAGCATGGAAGGATCATCAGACACACAAACTTCTGCTCCACACTCCTCTAGTGAGCGCATCATTGAACCTAAGTTACTCATACCATAGTCAACTACAACAATCATATTTTAAGTTAACTCAGGCTTCATAAGTTTAATTAAATTTCCATCGCTATCTTTAACAAGGTTACCACGCGTATCCGTTTTGAATATTTTTTTATTCGTAAATTGATCACAGCATTTAATAAAATTTTCAACACTTATATTTAAAGGACTAAGTATATCTTCAAGACTTTTCCCAAGATAGGTCCATGGGAACTTACCATCGCATTGATCAACAACAGCACAACCTTCATTTCTAGTTAAACGCCCTCTTCTAATATGTAAACAAGCATGATCTGTTGCTCTACCAAAACCAAATTTAATAAACTTAAAGTAATCATGAATTCCACATTGGTAGTTATCAAGGTTTTCATAACTTAAAAATGTGGTTTCAACATTTGTAGGAAAAGATTCAAACCCATATGCTTGCGACAGCATTACATTTGAAAAACCATCCCACGGAATATAATGCCCTAAAAATAAACCTGTAGTTCCAGATTTTTTTAACTCTTCATCACTTGGATATGAATAAGGGATTATATGTTTTTTCTCTAACCCCTCTTGCCCGAGCAAATCAGTAACTCGCAAGCCTAATAAACCACCAAACTCCTCTAGCCAACTTCTATCTAAAGTATTATTTTCTACAGCTGCAGCAGGGCCTCCATATTCATGTTGAGAATTTTCTCCCCAAATAATTAAGGGAACATTTAACTGTACAGACATTCTTATTGGGATAGTAAAAATTCCTACATGCTCTGGCCATGAAATATCACCAACTTGAAGTAAACCTATACGGTTGAGTTTTCTTCTCGTTACTGGGTCGGGTGAAAACTCAATATAATCAACACCTAGGTTTTTAATCGCTTGAATATTACGTTTACCTAAATCTGATAAATCACATGTAGTTGAAGTCACACAAAGAGGGCGCATACCAAACTCTAACATTTTAATAACTTGATAGGTGCTATCTTTTCCGCCACTAACCGGTATTATACAGTCCCAATTTGAAGAGTTTTCACTCTTATATCGAGCCAAAATACTATCTAATTCTTTACGTCTTTTTCCCCAATCAACCTCTTTACGATTCGCAAAGTTTTGACAGGCATTACATACTCCCTCTTCATTAAAAGATAAATCAGGCTTAGTATCTGGCATTACGCAATTAGTACAAAACTTCATAAATTGACCTCTTAATTAATTAAAGATAGTGCCTAGAGCTACATTCTATTTTGAACTGATCGCCGTCAACAATCAGCCAATTTGTTAGTATTAAAAGTCTATAATTTCCAATTACGTAAGACTTTTCGGGTCTTTACAGACTTTAATTCCTAGATCCTAGTTGTAATAAACTGGTGCAGATAGTATAAAAAAGTGGCTTTTAACGCAAGGAAAATTAAGTATGAATATCCAATTCCGAGCCGATGCCTCCAGTAAAATTGGGTCTGGACATATCAGAAGATGCCTAACCTTAGCTGAGGCAATTAAAAGGCATGGGCCACATAAGATCCAATTTATATCCGATTTAAATGGTACAGAACACCTTATAGGTAATATTAACAAACTAGGAATTGACCTCAAAAATCCATCCCACAATAATTTCCCTGAGAATACCGACTGGCTAATTATTGATAGCTATGACATTGATAAAAAATGGGAAAAACAAAAGTCTGATATAACTGATAAAATATTTGTTATTGACGATTTAGCTAATAGACAACACCACTGCCACTTACTATTAGATCAAAACTTTTATTCTGATGCCAACACTCGTTACCAAAAGCTTGTACCTAAGCAATGCAAACTTCTCCTGGGCCCTCAATACTCTTTGCTTAGAAATGAGTTTCTAACATTCAAAAACTGCACTAATCGCGATATTAATAAACTAAACAAGCTCTTAGTAAATTTTGGCGGCACTGACCCAGCTGGAATGACTCTAAAAACTCTTAATCTAATTAAAGGTTTTAAATTTGAAATCAATGTAGTGGTTGGAAAAGGGGTCCCTAGCCTTGATCAAATCAAAAAATTGTGTGAAGCACATGAAAATATGAATCTCCATATACAAACTTCTGAAATGGCACGACTGATCTATGAAGCCGACCTAGCCATTGCAGCCAATGGAACATCAACATGGGAAAGATGTTGCTTGGGGCTGCCAACAATATCAATATCAATTGCTGACAACCAGGTAGATCTTTCTAATCACTTACACAAACTGGGTGGATGTTTTTATGTTGGCAAACATACTGACAAAGATATTGGAGATAAGATTCTTAATCAGCTTAATTTATGCCGTGAAAACCCAAACCTTTTGCAAGAACAATCAAATATCATAAAAAAGCTAACGGACGGTAATGGGGCAAATAAAATTGCAGGAATTATTTGTGGGTAATTCAGTATTTAAAGTCATTACTGAAAATGACATCAAAACAATTTATAATTGGCGTAATCAAGATTACGTCAGAAATATGATGAAAGACTCAAGCCCAATCCCCTATAAAAATCATCAACAATGGTTTAACAAAATAATTAAAAATAATCCTTTATTATATTTTATCTATTATATTAATAATCGACCAGTAGGAGTTATGAACTTTAAGATAGATGAAAAAGACACTAAATCGGTGGAGTGGGGCTTTTATCTTGGCGAAACTAATTTACCAGCTAGAACGGGCACCAAGCTTTGCAGTGATGGAATAATTTTAGCCAAATCGTTAGATTATGAAACCATAACTTCATTTGTATTACATAAAAATATTAAAAGTGTTAAGATTCATGAAAATCTTGGCTTTATTAAATATAACACAGACGACAGTTGTGTATTCTATTCGAAGGATTTAACAAAATGAACGAATTTAAAATTTTGAATAAAAAAATTGGTGCTAATCATCCAACTTATATTATAGCGGAGATCTCTTGTAATCATGAGGGTAATTTTGAAGAAGCTGTAAAGATTATAGAAGCTGCCGCTGAAGCAGGAGCAGATGCTGTAAAGCTACAAACATATAAACCAGAAACAATCACAAGAAACTTTAACACTAAACCTAAAGGAACTATTTGGGAGAATACCGACTTATTTGATATATACAATAGCGCTCAAACTCCATGGGATTGGTATTCAAAACTTAATGATGTCGCAGTAAAAAATGGCCTAGCATTGTTTTCCTCCCCTTTTGATGAAACAGCTGTTGATTTCTTGGAAACACAAAACACTCCAATATACAAGATACCTAGCTTTGAAATTGTCGACACAAAACTACTAGAGAAAGTGGCTAAAACAAAAAAACCAGTTATTATGTCTAACGGAATGACGAACTTCCTTGAAATGAGAGAAGCTTATGACCAATTAAAAAAATTTGGCTGTAATGACATTGCCATTTTACAATGCAATAGTGGTTATCCAGCAAACTTTCATGAAGCTAATTTAAAAACCATTCCTGTTATAGAAAAAATATTTAATACTGTCGTCGGACTCTCTGATCATACTTTATTTGCTGATACTACCAATTACGAAACTCCATTGCCTCATATTACGCCATTAGAGTCGGTAAAATTTGGAGCAAGAATTATTGAAATTCACCTAATGCTAGACCGAAAAAAGGCTCGAACACTTATGGAAAATAAAATGGGCGGCTATGATTGGCCCTTCTCAAGGGAGCCTAAAGAGTTAAAACTAATGATCGATTGCATAAGGTCCTTTGAGAAATATAACTCTTTTGAATACCAAACAGAGTTAGAGAAAAAAATGGCTTTAATTACGCATGGCAAAGTGAGTTTTAAGCCAACTGAAAAGGAATTGGCTTCTCGTAAAGTACGACCATCTTTATGGATAGTTAACAACATTAAGGCTAATGAGCCCTTCGTCTTTGCTGCCGAAAATAAAGAAAATGGTAATTTTGATTCTATACGCCCATCCGGTGGATTACATATCAGATATACAGATTTAATTTCTAAATCTGTTGCTAGCCGTGATATAAGTGCTGGCCAACAAGTTGACTGGAGCATGATTAAGTTTAATGATTAAAAAATTATTTAACATCTTATCTAATCAGAAAACTATTAACGTCGGAATATTTCTGTCCGGCAGTGTAATTGCTAAAGCAATTCCTTTTTTTATTTTACCCATAGTAACTGGAATTTTAGGGCCTGATGAATATGGCACTTGGTCATTGTTCATGTCTATTTTTTCATTTTTACTACCATTGGTTACAATTTCTTTTAGTTATCAAGTTTCTCGTAAATTTTTTAATACTAAATCTGATGATCTGGGAAAAATGATTTATAATTTACTAGTGCTTAATTTTTTTATGGCACTATTTTTACTTGGGCTTATTTTTGTTGCTCTACAATTTAATTATGAACCTATCCAACACTTTGGAAAATTATTATACCTCATTCCTGTAACAGCTTTTTTTATATGCATAAAGGAATATGCCACTACACTTTTTATTTTTGAAAAAAGACCTAAAATTTTTAGTATTTATGAAATTTCAACTTCACTACTGAGCAACTGTATAGCCTTAGCACTCTTAGTTTATTTTGATTTTAAATGGGAAGCACTATTAATTGGCCATCTAGTTACTTCAGTTGTAGCAAGCAGTATTGCATTTCTTTATTTACTTAAGAAAAATTACATTATCAGAGGTCCTTTAAAAAAGAAATATACAAGCGAAGCATTAAAGGTTTGTGTTCCACTCATACCCCATGCCATAGCCGGAACAATTATATCTGTGAGTGATCGGCTTATTATTAGTGATATGTTGAGTCTCTCTGACGTTGGTATTTACTCTGTAGGCTATACAGTTGGGATGTTAATTAATTTCGTCATTAATGCTTTTAATTATAGTTGGGCTCCCTGGGTTTATAAAAAATTAGAAATAAAAACTCTTGAAAGTAAAAAACTGATTATTAGAATTACTTACTTATTCTTCATTGGCCTT
This sequence comes from uncultured Bdellovibrionales bacterium, assembly GCA_938001965.1. Classification (GTDB taxonomy): domain Bacteria; phylum Bdellovibrionota; class Bdellovibrionia; order Bdellovibrionales; family UBA1609; genus JAHDIR01. The sequence continues at coordinate 10,043 of CALLBC010000032.1, forward strand.
GTCATTTTATGGCTAATATTATCTGCTTTAGGATACATTTATATAAATTACTTTATCGACGAAAAATACCAACAGGCCATTCCAATATTACTTTGGGTCTCACTAGGATATTTATTTCGAGGTTTCTACATATCGGTCTTCCCATACATGACCCACCTTGGAAGAACATGGATATACCCTTTTGCAACAATAACTTCTGCAATTGTAAACATCGGCTTAACAATCTACTTAGTTGGCCTATATGGAATGATTGGGGCTGCCCAAGCAACTGCGGCTTCATTCCTAGTGTTATTTGTTATAATATTTATTTATAGCCAGATTCACTACCCCATGCCCTGGTTAAACTATAGGAAGCCAAAAATATGAAGCAAAAATCTATAAAAAGTTTATGCCAATACCTTTGGGAACTAGAGAAGGATCTTAACTTATTAGACTTAAAAATAGATGGTGTTAATGTTTGGCTTCTTTTACGCATGAAGATCTTCGAAGAAATTTCAATTAAATCTGGGATTTATGACAAATTTCATCCTGCTAATACCAAACCCTCTTTATGGAGTATTTTTTATTCATTACTTACTGACTCTATATACTTTCTCTTTCTTAACCCTCAATCATTTCTTAAAAAAAGTAAGATTAAATATCTCATATTCCCAACCTCTCGGTTATATAAAAATAATTGTATTTACCTAAAGGATATAATCCTAGAGAATGAAGACCAATCTTATATAGTGGAGAAATCACTCAAGAGAAAATACAAAAATTCTGTAAATTTTAATTTTTTAATAAATTTGAACAGAATCAAATATAAATTAAAACTAAAGCTAAACCGTTTAAAAAGTAACCCTGAGTTAGATGTGTTTTCAACAATTGAAAAAGATATCCTTATACATTGGAATGTTTCTATTAACTTGTATAATAGAGCTAGAGCTGAGTTGTATTATGCCAAGGCATCTGAAAAGATATTTTATAATATTTTAACTAAGCTAAATATTGATAAAATATTTATTGTTTGCTTTTACTCACCCCTAAATATGGCTTTAATCTCAGCGGCCAAGAAAGCCAATACTAAAATTATTGAGTTACAGCATGGAGTTATTACAAAATATCACCTTGGCTATAGTTATCCGGAGTGCAAGCCAATACCCTACGCCCCTGATGAATTATGGCTATTTGGCGAGTATTGGCTAGACACTGTCCAACTACCTACAAATATGGATACAAAAATATATGGATTCAACTATTTTAAGCAATATAAACTAAAAGTTGGCAAAAAAATAAAAAATCAAATTTTATTCACTTCTGAAGGGCCAATTGGAAAAAAATTATTCAAAATAGCAATTAAAGTTGCAAAATTGGCTCCTGAACAAACAGTTCTATTTAAGTTGCATCCAAGCGAATTAATTAGTGACTACCAGAAAATATTAAATAGTGAACCATCTCGCACTAGTAACTTCTCTATAGTTGGAACCGAACAAAATACCTATGACCTAATGCTAAGTTCAGAATATCAGGCTGGAGTTTCCTCAACCACACTTTTTGAAGGCCTGTGCCTCGGAAACAAAATTATACTTGTTAACCTTCCAGGCACAGAATACATGGATGCTTTAATTGAAAAATATTCCATTGTTAGGGTAAATACAGCAGAACAGTTTGTTGAAAAACTTATGCTTGCTACCGTAGTGAATAATGAAAACTATATTTTTATGACAAAATCATAATTTAATTTACTTCTTGTTGTAGATAACGTTCCCATTCAAATGCTGTTTTTAAAATAAATGCAAAGTCATTATATTTTGGCTTCCAACCTGTTTGGCTTTTTAATTTATTCGGGTCTGCTATTAGTGCCGTAGGATCACCAGGTCGGCGGGTTGCTATTTCTACATTTAATTTTTTACCAGTCAGCTTTTCCAACTCAGTAATCACCTCTTTAACACTAAAACCTTTGCCGTATCCACAGTTATAAATCTCACTCATTGGACTTTTATTTTGTAACAGTTTAAAGGCTTCTAAGTGGGCCGCTGCCAAATCTGATACATGAATATAGTCTCTTACGCATGTCCCATCATTAGTTTCATAATCATCTCCAAAAATATACATTTTGTCGCGAGCTCCCACCGCTAGCTCACAAGCAATTTTTATCAAATGAGTAACCTTTTTACTATACTGTCCAGTTCTTTTTTCTGGATCACACCCGGCCACATTAAAATAACGTAAGATGACGTAATCCATTCCGTAAGCCTTACTGTAGTCTTCTAATATGTTTTCAACTATTAGTTTTGAAGTGGCGTATGGATTTTCAGGAGAAGGCACTTCCCTTTCTGTCATTACTTGCTTTGGGTTACTTCCATAAATAGACGCTGTAGAGGAGAAAATAAATTTTTTAATATTATGCTCGACACAGGCATCAAGTAGAGAAAGGGTATTTGCAACATTATTTTGGTAATATAGCCCAGGGTTATACACTGACTCTTCAACAATTAAGGAGCCCCCAAAATGAATGACAGCACTAATATTATATTTTTCAAAAATATTGGAAAGTTTACTTTTGTCTCCAAAATTTCCTTCTACTATTATGGTATCATCAGGAAGTGTGCGTGGGTCTCCAGTGGAGAAATTATCAATTACTACTATCTCTTCACTTAGATTCTCTTTAAATTCATAGTAACAATGAGAGCCAATGTAACCAGCTCCGCCCGTTAATAAAATAGCCATTTATACCCTTATTAAGCTTTAATTACATTTTTAGCATTACAATCAAATTTTCCACGCGTATCTATTATTAATGAGGAGTGTTTAAATATTAAGTCATAATTAAAATTATCATGATCCGTTGCCAATAGCACACAATCAAAATTTTCTAAGTTATCAGCATTTATTTCTACACTATTTAAGTCAAATTTGTGTTCACGCATTTTTGGAAACACTGGCAGATAAGGATCCGAGTAACAAACTTCGACACCCTTATCTCTTAAAATTTCCATAATTTGGATTGGTGGCGACTCTCTAGCGTCATCAACATTCTTTTTATAGGCAATACCCAGAACTAATACTTTACTGCCTTTTAATGACTTCTTGTGTAGGTTTAACCCCTCAGAAACCTTATCAACAACATACTCTTGCATTGAATTATTAACTTCACCTGCTAACTCAATAAAGCGCGTATTTAACCCATACTCTCTGGCTTTCCAAGTTAAGTAAAATGGATCAATTGGGATACAATGACCACCAACACCTGGGCCGGGGTAATAAGCAGTAAAACCAAAAGGCTTACTTGCTGCAGCAGAAATTACCTCATGAATATCAATATCCATCTTAGAAGTAATTTTTTTCATTTCATTAACCAAACCAATATTCACAGACCTATGAATATTCTCTAATAACTTTACCATCTCGGCTGTTTTAGTGGAGCTA
>CALLBC010000033.1 GCA_938001965.1 uncultured Bdellovibrionales bacterium
ATTTTTAATGATTTTATTCTCTTGTGTTGAGATCATGGTTACTCCTTTTTATTGTTAAGTTTTGTCGCTTAACTAAAAGGGTAACCATATTTCTTCACTTATCCACACCGTGAAGTGTCAGATCAAGTCGTGACTTCTACACCTAAGTACTATTCTTCAGCTCCTTGGCTTATCCACTCATCAACTATTTCTCTTTCCCTATCTGTCATTGTCCCAACTTGTGGCATATCTTTTATAACTACAACTCTATTTCTTAGGGAATCTAACTTCGTAATTACTGTGCTATAATCCAACACATTAAACAGTCCACTGCCAGCATTATGACAAAGTGCACATTTCATTTCAAACAAGGGTAAAATTGTTTGCTCAAATGATAATGCTTCCTCCTCTGGAAGTGGCTGCTCAGGCATTTCTTCTTCTGGTGACTCTTCACTTGGTGGCTCCTCTATTGTTTCATCGCCCTCTAGTCCACCATCTTCAACCCATCTTGCAATAATTTCTCTTTCAAGCTCAGTCATTGAATTTCCACTAGGCATATCTTTTACAATTACTACTCTATTTTTAATTTCATCAATTTTGGTTATTGCAGTTTCATATTCTAATACGTTAAACAAGCTACTTTCAGCATTATGACATTGAGCACACTTTTGTACCAATAATGGTTTGATGTCTTGAAAAGTGATAAATTCTTTATCTTGTATATCTTGAACTGTACTTTTCCCACTTGAGTTATGCTTTGCCTCTCCGCAGCTCACCAAAAGTATAGATATTATCATGATAATTATATTTTTTAATCTCATAGGACTTCCCCCTAATATGATTATCGCAATAATTGTGATATAAATAAATATACATGATAGAATAATAATTATTCCAAAAGGGAATACCAGTGATTATCAAAACTGATTATTTAAAGTTTTTAACTATTTATGAAGAAAAGAGCCTTTCTAATGCGGCTATTAAGCTTGACGTTTATCAAGCAGCATTGTCAAAAACTCTTAAAAAAATTGAAGATGAGTTAAGCCACAACCTTTTTATTCGTACTAATAGAGGAATTCTGCCTACAGAACAAGGCCATAAACTCTATTCTTTTCTTAAAAATCAAATTAATCATTGGAATACCTTTAATGGAGATATTCAATTTAAGGATACTGTAACTGGGGTTGTTCGAATTGGAGGCCACCCAATTATTTTAAACCAATTTGATAATGTTTTTGCTAATATTATTAGTGAGTATCCAAGCTCTGATCTTGAATTTAGCTTTGCCAGGTCTGCAGACATAACAAGACGAGTATTAAATTTTGAGCTGGAGTTCGGCTTAGTGGTAAACCCAATGACATTTAATGACTTAGTCCTAAAGCCACTCTCATCAGATGAAATTGCTTTATTCTCCTCAAAAAAGAATTTCAATAGCAAAATAATTATTTATAACCCTGAATTAATTAGTAAAGCCCAACTGGTGAAAAATGCTGGGAAAAAAGTTAAATTAATGCCTATTGCTAACCTTTCCCTTTCCATTTCTATTGCTAAAAAGCTCAATTGCCAACTGTTAATCCCACATTCTATTGCCACAGGCTACGGATTTAAAAACAAAACTAGTCACTCATTTAACAGCAGCACAATTTATTTAATATACAGAAATGAACAAAAGTTTATTTTTAACACCCGATTGATAACTGATTTATTTTGAAAGGCAAATATTTAATAAGTTTTTTAGTATCGGCCAGTCTACAACTCTTCTGCTAACTTAACAGCAGCATCAATATTTAAATGCTTTGCGTTTTTAGTTAAGCCAACAAGCAGACTATCTTTTGTCCCTGACTCAACAATAATTTTTTTAACTTCCTCGGGAGATAGGCTTGAGTTAACACTCAATATCTCTGCGGCCAAACCTGTAACTATTGGGGCTGCCATAGAAGTCCCGCTCATTGGGATATAATAAACATCGACATTATTAACCATTGCCGCAGAGTATAGACTGTCACTTGAATCTCCACCCGGAGCAACAATATCAACTACAGAGCCAAAGTTAGAATACGCAGTAAGTGGTTTAGAATTTTTACTACTCGCTGATACAACAATCATGTTTTCTAAGCCTAAGCTGGCTGGGTAAATTGGCTTTCTATCTAAGTTCAACCCAAAACCAAATACTGGGTGCCCATTCCCAGACGCTACAACCAGTATTACATCATTATCTTTAGCATATTCGTAAGCCATCTCTTCTGCTGCTGTTGGCTCACCATAACCACCAAGTGATAAGTTGATTATTTTCGCCCCTTGATCAACAGCATATAAAATTGCCCCAGCCAAACTTGCTGAGTCAACTACAGATCCACTAGTCACTTTAACAGGTAAGATTAACGCATTACTGGTAACACCAGACTCTTCTCCAGCGATTAATCCCGAAACATGTGAACCATGGCCAATATCATCCATTGGGTGAGGGTCCTTGCTAATAAAATCAAACCCAGAATAATCATCCACAAACCCATTACCATCATCATCAATTTCATTGCCTGGTATTTCTTCTTCATTTCTATACATGGACTGATTTAAACCCGGATGGTTGTAGTTTACACCAGAATCAAGAACAGCAACTATAATTTTATCTGTTCTATCTGTCTTTCCATCTAATAAGCCAGCCTCTTCTAGGTGGTGAGTATCTAGATTACTTGGTAAGCTATCTAAGCTTTCTTCAAGAATGGGTGCATTAGAAGTTACCCAATGTAAGTATGGAGAAATTCCACATACATTATTTTTATCTTTAGCAACAACACTAACTTGATATTGACCAACGCCAGTGAGCTCCAAGCTAAAGCTTTTTCCTTCATACAAATACTGGTCATAAACTGTCATCCCAACATTAGTTAAAAACCAAAGGTATTCCGTCTCAGTACTAATTTCTCCATCTAGTTGTATAACCTCTAGCTCAAGTGAGTCTCCCATATTACTGGTTGTAACTTGTGATATAGGATCTTTAATTACATTTTCATCTTTATTTTTAATATGTAAAGATAGGCTTTGGTCTTCTTTACAGCCTTTAATAAAACTTTGAATTTTTGCACTTTCATTCACTGGCTCATCTGGAGCCTCTGCTTGATTATGTTGATATAATTGATTTTTTTCAATTTTAGCACCGGGAAATGCCTTAGTGACCTTTTCTTTTGTACTATATACTTCTACTAATTTATGTCTTTCATTTACCGTTCTATAACTTAAGCCAGAGTCTTTTGCTTCTTTAGTAGAAACTCCAGTAACAATAAACCCTAAGCTCTCTTTGGTGCTTGGCGCAGTTTTAACTTCTTTATTAACAGTACATGCAGTCATTGCCGCTGTTAATAATGCAATATTTAGAATCTTCAATGTTCCTCTCATCATCATGCCCCCTGCCACCCCCGTGACTTCCACAACTTGCTTTATTTTTTTGCAAATAACAATTTAGGTATTATTTTCACGGCAATAAGAATTACTTATGGAGTATTTTTTAATAAAAATATTAGTATCTTAGGAGAAAATTGTTATCTCTTAAAAATTCTTACAATGTACGGCTTTGTAAAATGAACAATAATTTAACGCATATTTTTGTTTTAATTATATTTCTTATGCCGATTCAAGGTCAGTTTCATCACTGCCTTTATCACCTAGAACTTTAACTAAAAATATTGATAGTTCATATAAAAGAGATAGTGGAACTAGCATTGCAAACATACTAATAACATCTGGTGGAGTTATCATTGCAGATAATGCAGCCAAGATAACTATTGCATATCTTCTTTTACTTGCTAGAAAATGATGATCAATAACACCTAGGATTCCTAGGATTGTAAGTACCAATGGCATCTCAAAAGCAGCACCAAAAACTAAAGTTGTTGTTGTAAAAAACGATAGATACTCACTAATCGTAATCATAGGCGCTGTATTTCCACTGCCACCAAAGTTCATTAAAAAATCAAACGCCATTGGATAAACAATAAAGTAAACAAATGAAACACCCAATAAAAATAAAAACGAACCGCTGAAAATAAATGCAATCCCATATTTTTTTTCTTTTTCATACAGTCCTGGAGCTATAAATAACCAAACTTGATAAATCCAAAAAGGACAGCTCAAGATTATTGATGCCAATAACGAAATTTTTATATGAGCTAAAAAGTTATCCATGGGGCCAGTAAATACTAAACTACCGTCTTTCAAAAAAGGAGCTATTGGCTGCTTAATGATTTCAAACAACTGATTTCTAAACATCCAACAAACACAAAAGCCTACCACTACTGCAATGACTGATCTTAAAAGGCATTTTCTTAAATCACTTAAATGTTCAACTAGTGTTTGTGGTGCTTCTTCTTCATTACTCATTACTATGACCTATCTGTGTCTTCATCTAAAAGAAGGGACAGCTGCCCATCATCATCAATTTCTTCATGAGGCTCATCATGACTGCTCTGGTGACCCTCATCGATATTATGGTAGTCTTCCTCGACATCACCTACTTCATCAGTAATATCATCCATATACTCATTAACTTTTGAGGTTGCATCTGTTTTTACTTGCGCAATTGTTCCTGTGATATCTTTAGTTGCTCTTTTCAACTCATTTAAAGTTCGCGCAACAACCTTAGCCACCTCCGGCAACTGTTTTGGGCCAATCACCAATAATGCTAATCCGCCAAGAGCTAATAATTCTGGGAAACCTAAATTAAACATGCCTAAGGATACCTTGTTCGATGGGAGTAAACAAGTGTAATGTCTGAGCTTTTTACTGCTTGCTAGAGCTTTTCTTTGGAATGTTAAATACTCCAAGCTCAAGAAGTTGATCTTTAGCTAGACCTGAGTTGGTTAATAAGTATTTATCATGTAATCGCAGTATATCTGAAGAGTCTTGAATAGCACACTCTTGACTTATTAATGTTAAAACATCTACAAAACTTAAAAAGTTTTCTGAGATGTCTTTATAAACTTTAGACTGTAAGTCAGTTAATGTTGATTCAGACAATACTGAGTAAGCAGTTTCACCCATTTCTATGTAGTAATCCACATCAATTATTTTTCTTTTAAAAGAATCTCCAAAAAAACCACTTACATATAAGCTGACATCGCCCAAGCGTTTTAATAAATTTATTTTTAATTTATCATCAGCATTTACAGCAGTTAGATAAAGCTCTGCTAAACAAAAATTTTCTTTTGTACCATCGGCTTTTTTTTCAACATAAAGATTATCAGCTCGTAAAAAGTTATTTAATAAATTTACTAGATATTCTTGGACTTGTGGCTTAGTTTTGACATTACGTTCGTTACAGGCATTGCCAATTAACTCAGAAAAGTACATTTTAGAATCTAAAATAATCTCACTAGCTGCTGACATAAATAACTCCCGAATAATTTAAATAAAGCTATTACACTTATAATATATCAAATTATCGGTAGATTTTAAAAAAAACACTAGACCGAGGTGCTACATTTATTCACATTGTCTCAATTAGTTACGCTGCTAAAAATTCTGCTTATGGGTGCTAAAAAAAATTTTTTTACCACGGCTTGGTAGCACCAACCGCACTAAACACTTTTGGTCTACTAAAAATTTCTTTGGCTAAACTCATAACATCATTTGCGCTTACATTTGTGATATGATCTTGATACTTAAATACTTCTTCATAAGGTATACCATATATATCACTAAATATTATTGAAGACGTAAATGCAGAGTTTTTCTGTAATTCAATATGATACTTTCCAATAATATATTGTTTTGCTCTTTTTAACTCTTCCTCGCTGACTTTATCCTGGCAAAGCTTTTGAAATTCTGCATCAAGCATTTTTATGGCTTTTTTAGATTTCTCAGGTGAACAAGCTATATAGGCCCCAAAAAAACCACCATCTATTCCATCCATTCTCATGGGAGATAATGAATAAGCCATTGAGTTTTTATCTCTTAATTCTAAAAACAGTCTTCCACCCTGCCCCGCTAAGACAGCTTGAATAACATCCAGAACATATCTTTTAGGGTCAGCCATTTTAACTGCTTCTTGACCAACAAGTAAGTGTGTCTGCTCCTTTTCAGATTTTTTGTAAAAATATTTATCTTCCGTTATTTTCTTTGAATGGCTTGGTGCTAATCGATCTTCTACTTTTTTAATCTTAGGGTAACGCTCTTCAAGAGTTTGAATTACCTTATCCAACCCCTTTAAATCTCCAGACAGACAAAAAGAAACTCTGTTTGATGACCTTATTGTTTTATAGAAGTCACTGACATTGGACGCGTTAATTTTACTTAATGACTCTTCAGTTCCTTGATTCTTTTTTCCATAAGCATGACCTTCAAACATAGTACTCATGAACCCTCTTATGCATTCTTGTGCAGGGTTATCTGATTGCTGCTTAATGGATTGAAGCATAAATAATTTTTCTCGCTCAACCATCTTATCACTAAACTTTGGCTCTAGAACAGTATCTAAATATACATTTAATACGTCTTGAAAATATGGCGTTAACGTCGTCATTGTCATTCCATTAGTATTTTTCCCTGAGAACGAAGACATACCAGAAGATCTAAGCTCAATAAACTTTGCCATTTCTTTTTCTGTAAGATTTTTATTTTCATTGGCCCAACAGTTTGTTGTTAACTCTGATAGTCCGCCTAATCTATCAGGCTCGTATCGCAAGCCAGCTAAGAATGCTGTTCTAACATTAACAACCGGAATCTCATTACTCAAGCGAGTGAACACTCTTAGGCCATTTGATAAAACTTGATTGTCCATTTTTATTTTTGCATTCTTTTTCAGTGACCCAAGTTTTTTGCTTTTTTTACGCGCCTTGTTTTCTTTATTTCTTGGTGCTTTAAGCGTTTTAAATTTTCTTTTGTATTTTGCATTCCACTTGCGTGCAATTTTTTTTGCTACCTCATCATCTTCCTCACTGAAAATTGTTAGATTTAACTTTTCTGGTAGCAAGTACTTTTTAAATGCTTTAAATAAGTCTTTCTCTTCGAGCGACTTAATTCTTTCAAGATAAGTTTCACTATAGTCTGGATCTAGAAAGTTATATTCATAGTAACCAATTTTTTTAGAAATACCGTCAACTGTTTCGTAAGTAAATACTTCATCACTTTCAAGGCTTGATTTTGAAATCTGGATTAAGTCTTCGTCTATAGACTTAGCAAAAAATTCTTCCATGCATTCAAGTAATTTTTCTGTGGCAACCTGTATGTTTTCTTTATCAACAGAAAGTGTAATATTAAAAAAACCCTTGTCTTTTGTGGCAAATAGTGAGGAATAGGCATATCTTACTACAGCTTCTTCGAGGCGAAGTTTTTGATTAAATAGAGACGACTCATTTTGCCCTAAGACCATGGCAAGCATATCAAGGGCCGCAATATCTTTATGAGTGATCTTTGGTATTGGCCATGAAAAGTGAACTACGTTTTGTTTGAAACTTGATTGAACAACTTTCGTTCGCGTTGTTTTCTGGGCTGGCTCAACATTTCTTTTAACCTTGCCAAGCTTTCTATCGGGTATGTCTTGATAATAGCTTTTAACTAGTTTTTTTGCCTCAGGCAGGTCAAAGTCGCCAGTAACTACTAAAAACATATTCTTGGGCACATACCTGCGGTTGTAATAATCTTTGATCGTTTCCACAGTTACATTTTCAATGTTTTTTTCATAGCCAATTACAGGTATACCGTAAGGGTGCTTCTTGTACATAGTTGAGAATAGTAATCTTGAAGAAAGGCGGCCTGGGTTATCCATTGATCTTTTAATTTCCTCAATTACAACTTCGCGCTCATTATCTACTTCAACTGGGTCAAAAGTTGGATATCCTAGCATTTCAGAAATTACTTCTAAACCAACATCAAGTTGATCCTTGTACATCGTTACATGAAATACTGTTTCATCAAACGATGTGTAAGCATTTAACTGACCACCTGCGCCTTCAATTTTTTTTGCCGCATCACCTACGCCTAAGTTTTTACTTCCCTTAAATACTAAATGCTCTATAAAGTGACTGATGCCCTCTTCTCCCTTTTTCTCATCAGCACTGCCTGTTTTCACCCACATTCGAACTGAGACCACCGGGGCCTTCTTTGTTTTAAAAAAGAAAACATCTAATCCATTTTTTAATTGCATTTTTTTTAGCATAAAATAAAACCCCTTTATGAGCTTTGGTGTTTATTTTCACATTCCATACTGTTTGCAAAGATGTCATTATTGTGACTTTGCAACCTATGAAGTTGATAGCATTCTTGAGCCCAGTAAGTATATTGAGCTTTTAAAAAAGGAAATGCAACTCCGCCACAAGTCCATCCCACATAAAAAAATTGATTCTATCTATTTTGGTGGCGGAACACCTAGCCTATTAGAACCGAAATATATTGTATCTCTTATAAGTGAGCTTGCCAATTTGGGCTTTAAATTTAAACCCAATATTGAAATTACAATGGAAATTAACCCAGGAACAAAGTTCAATGAGAATCTTGGGGACTACATCATGGGCGGCGTAAACCGCTTTAGTGTTGGCGCACAAAGCTTTAGTGATGAACATTTAAATAACTGTGGTCGAAAACATAGTGCTCTTGAAACATGCCAGACTTTAGACCTATTAAAAAAACATGAATTAAACTTTTCTTTAGATATTTTGTTTGCATTACCAAAACAAACGCTTGAGGAGCTTTCTTATGATGTTGATAAGGCTCTTTCTTTTAATCCAAAACATATCAGTGCTTACTGCTTAACAGTTCCCGAGGGACATCGCATGTCTAAAGAAAGAGCTATTGATAGTGTTCAAGTTGAAATGTTTAATCTTATTGAAAGTAAACTTAACTCACAAAACCTAAGCAAGTATGAAATCTCAAATTTTTCAACTCCAAACTATGAATCTATACATAATATGATTTATTGGACTGACCAGCCATACTGGGGAATAGGCCTTAGTGCACACTCGTATTTTCCAGAATTAAATTTACGCTTTTGGAACCCCAAATCTATTGGTGAGTTCCGTAAGCTTATAAGTAACAACAATATTGAGCTTATGAACTTAAACTGTATCGAGAACCATTTGGATAAAAGTAACTATGAGCTCTTAAAACCACATGAAATCATGACTGATTTTTGTCATATTCATTTGCGCACCTTAAAAGGGCTACCAAAAGAGGCGCTGCGTAATCGATTTAACCCTAAACAAAATATTTTAATCCATGATCGCCTTATTGGTTTAGAGCGAAAAGGGCTCATTAAGCAATCTAATAGCTCTTGGTTTCTTTCTAAACAAGGTCTTCTAGTCTCAAATCTAGTTTTCAAAGACCTCTTCTTTTCATACTCAGATTTACTGACAAAGGATGACTTTTCTACTTTATAAATATATAAAATTAAGACTATTCTATTTAACCTGGAGATGAATATCTTGGACAATGAAAGTGATAAAAAGCCTGACGAAGTAGAGGTGCCAAACCCAGATCCTATAGAGGTGGACCCTGTTTCTGCACTGGAAGAACAAAATACTAAATTAAAAAATGAATATTTATATTTACGTGCTGAGTTTGATAACTTCAGAAAAAACTCAATTAAAGAAAGGTCTGATTTAATTAAATATGGCCCAGAAAGACTTGCCGCTGGTTTACTAGAAGTTTTAGATATTTTTGAAAAAGCCATGAGCGCAGAGGTTAACCCTGAAAACTTAGATAGTTTTATTGAAGGCATCAATATGACATCAAAAGAACTTAACTCAACGCTTGAAAGATTTGGCGTTAAGGCCGTTGCATCTATGGGAGAAGCTTTTGACCCTAACATACACGAAGCTCTAGGTAGCGAGGTCAGCGATTCTGTTCCTGCAGGGCATATTACTCAGGTCTTTAAAAAGCCTTATCGCTTTCACGATAAAATTTTAAGACATGGCCAAGTGATTATTGCCAAGGCTGCAGAGACAACGGCGAATAATGAAGCACAAGACAATGATGACGACGAAATTATAGGCTTTGAATAAAGGATCCTTATGTTTAAAAAAATTATTTATGTATTATTTTGTATCTTTACTAGTTTGACCCTAACCCATTGTGCAGGGTCTTCCCAAAAAAGAGCACCTATTTCTGCCAATCAAAATGATATACTGGCTTATAAAAAAGCTAAGCTCATGCTAGAAAAAGGACAGGCAGCACAAGGACTTACAATATTAAATACGCTGGCCACTAAGCTTCCTGTTAATGATGTAACAGATGATGCTTATTTCTTAATGGCCAACTATTATTTCTCAAGAAAAAACTATGTAAAGGCCTACCGAAGTTATTTACCAATTATTAAATCTGAATTTTTTAGCCCAAAAGAAGCTAAGGCTTATTTACAATCGGCTTATTGCTTAAAGTATAATGGACAGCCTGACGAGGCCTTAAGCCTAATCAATACAGGACTGAGTCGTGCCGAAATGGATATGCCAACCAAAATTAAGTCTTATGAATTAAAAGCACAAATTGAAGAGTCCACTGGTGATCATTTGGCCTCAGCACAATCTTTATCATTTTTAGCTCAAAATCACCCTAATCAAAATATTAAAAAGCAATCTCTTACAAAAGCTAAATCTAAAATTGAAAGTAAAATTGCTGCTCCTAATTTAAAATCTATCGCTGAGGGCCGTAATTATCCAAGTGAAATTATTGCCGTTGCGAATTATAAATACGGCGAACACCTTTACAATAATGGTGATAAAGACGGAGCCTACAAGTACTTTAATAATGTAGTAACATCTGCACCAAGCTCTGAGTATGCAACTAAAGCCAAAACATTGTTCAGTAACTTGAAAGCGGCGTCTGTCACTGACCCCTACTCTATTGGCGTAATACTTCCCCTTACTGGAAGGCACCGACATATTGGCCAAAAAACTCTTAAGGGCATTCAACTTGCTCTTGGGATTTTTGGGGACACGCCATCAAATTTTAAACTTTCTGTTTTTGATAGCCAGTCAAAGACTGATATTGCAGCCCAAGGCGTAGAAAAACTTGTCAAAGAAGATCATGTTATAGCCATTATTGGAGGCTTACTAAGTAAAACTTCGCAAGTGGTTGCTAACCTTGCTAATCAGTACCAAGTTCCCAATATTAGCCTTTCACAGAAGTCTAAACTAACAGATATTGGTGATTTTATTTTTAGAAATGCTATTACCGGTGAATTACAAATTAGAACCTTAGTAAAGACGGCAATGGAAAAAAAGGGAATCAAGAGCTTTGCAATTTTATACCCAAACGACAATTATGGAACTGAATATGCAAATATGTTTTGGAGTGAAGTACGCGCCCGTGGCGGACAAGTAACATCTGCTCAAAGCTATGAACCAAAAGAAACTGACTTTAAGAATCATATTAAAAAACTTGTTGGTACTTTTTATATCGAAGATCGTAAACAGGAGTATCGACACCACCTTAATGTTTGGTACTCTAAAAATAAAGGACGTCGAAAAAGTCCACCAGATGACCTTTTACCACCTATTGTTGATTTTCAAGCTCTATTCATCCCAGATAGTCCAAAAGCTTTGGGCCAAATTGCTCCAATGTTAAATTACTATAATGTTGAAGGGGTTACCTTGCTCGGCACTAACATTTGGAATCAACCAAGCCTAATCAAGAGAGGACAAAAATACGTTGAAGGTGCTCTTTTTGTTGAAGACCTCTCTGTTTTTAACAACGCTTATAAGAACACAAAATTTTATGAAGAATTCAAAAAAACCTATGAAGAAGAACCTAACACTTTTTCAGCTCAAGCTTTTGACACCGCTAAACTTTTAGCAACTATTATTGAAAATGGAGAGCGCAGCCGAGTGGATGTTCGTCGCAGACTCGCTGGACTAAGGTCTTTTACAGGCGCAAAGGGTAAGGTTTTAATTAATAATCGCAGAGAGATGGTCAGCCCATTAATTGGCCTAACAGTTAAGGATCGAGAGATTATTAGTATTGAATAACAATAGCTTAACGACCCATTAGCATCATTTAATTGACCTATTTTAATTTTTAATTAGCCGGCGTTACCTTTTATATAGTCTGACATATATCCCACTTGCTGGGGCTAGACTTTGGTAGTTTATTTTCTTAGTAAATTACTGCGAAATTCATGTCTAAATATATCAATAATTTATTCTAACAACTTCAAGGAGGAGGTTATATGAGTAATACAATAGATCCCGTTACACTGGCTCAATGTAAGGAAAAACTATTAAGATCACGTGAAGAGGCTGTTGAACAGCTTGTAACCCTAAAGTCACAAATCAAAGAAACACAATATAAGGGTGACGAAATTGATCAAACTAATAATCAGCTGGATGAAATGAGAATTCTTACACAACAAAACCGCCTTAAAAAACTATTAATTGATATTGATGTTGCACTAAATAAAATCATTACTGGTTCATATGGTGTATGTGAACAAACAGAAGAAATTATAAGCTCAGCAAGACTTTTAGCCTTACCCTGGACTAGACTTAGTATTGAAGGTGCTGAAGTAAGTGACAGATTACGTAAAAGGTTTAAACAACAGGGCCACACCTAAAGTTTATATCTTCATCTAAATCCGTAAAACCCTTAAAGGAAATAAGTAAAACTCCGAATAACTAATTAAGAAATACAGTTAAAGTCTGCGGAGGGCTACTTAATGAGCGATAATCAAGATAAAAAATTTCCAGAAACAATTCCTATGTTACCAGTCAGGGATATTGTTGTTTTCCCATACATGATCTTACCACTATATGTTGGGAGAGAAAGTTCAATTAAAGCAGTTGAAGAAGCTTTATCAAAAGATCGCATGATCTTTTTAGCTTCACAAAAAGAGGTTACAGAAGAAAATCCAAATTTTGATTCAATTCATAAAACTGGAACTGTCGCAATGATTATGCGCATGAGAAAACTTTCAGATGGTAGAATTAAAATTTTAATTCAAGGGATGTCAAAAGCTAAAATAAACAAGCTTAATCAGACAGAGCCATATTTTGAAGCTAAAATTGAAAAAATTGAAACTAATGAGAACAAGTATAGTTCAGAAGAGTTAGATCCAATTATCCGCACTGTAAAAGAAAAATTAGAAAAAATTATCGCTCTTGGTAAACTTATCTCTCCAGATATTTTATTGGTTCTTGAAGATGTTAAAGAGCCGGGAAGACTTGCTGATTTAATAACAGGAAATTTAAATTTAAAAATTGAAGACTCTCAAAAAGTTTTAGAATCCAATGATTCTAAAGAACGCTTATTACTAGTAGACGAAATTTTAACTGCGGAACTTGAAGTTCTAGAAATGCAGACTAAAATTAAAAATACTGCAAAAGACGAAATGTCAAAAACTCAACGTGAGTACTTTTTGCGCGAGCAAATGAGAGCTATTAAAAATGAACTTGGTGAAAATGACTCGAAATCTGAGGAAAATGATGAGTTAAGAAAGAAAATTGTAAACGCTGGCATGCCTACTGATGTCGAGGCTGAGGCCATTAAGCAACTTAATCGTTTAGAGCGTATGCACCCAGATGCTAGTGAGGCATCAATGGTTAGAACATATTTAGATTGGATGATTGCACTTCCCTGGAATGTAAGCACTGAAGATGTTTTAGACCTTAAAAAATCAAAAGAAATTTTAGACGAAGATCATTATGATTTAGAAAAAGCGAAGGATCGAATTTTAGAGTTCTTAGCTGTTCGTAAATTAAATAATAACAACTTATCTGGTCCTATTCTTTGTTTTGCTGGCCCTCCAGGTGTTGGTAAAACCTCTTTAGGAAAAAGTATTGCCCGGTCCATGGGACGAAAGTACTTCCGTGTTTCACTTGGTGGTGTAAAAGATGAAGCTGAAATTCGTGGTCACAGAAGAACATATGTTGGTGCTATGCCAGGGAAAATTGTTCAAGCATTAAAGCAAGTTGGCTCAAATAATGCTGTAATAGTTCTAGATGAAATTGACAAACTTGGTTCAGACTTTAGGGGTGACCCGAGCGCAGCTATGCTTGAGGTTTTAGATCCAGAGCAAAACTCTACATTTAGAGATAACTATTTAAATGTTGATTTTGATTTAAGTAATGTTTTATTTTTAGCTACGGCCAATGTTTTAGACAATATCCCGGCGGCTTTACGTGACAGAATGGAAATTATTCATATTTCTGGTTACACAGAAAATGACAAATCTATTATTGCCAAAAAGCATTTAATAAAAGATCAAATTAAAGTTAATGGACTTAAAGAAGAGCAAATCTCATTTACTGATGATGGCTTGAAGTATTTAATTTCACATTACACAAGAGAAGCCGGCTTAAGGAATTTAAAACGTGTTATCGGTTCTGTTTGCAGAAAGGTTGCTAAAAACATTGTTATGGGCCTAGGGACTAAATATAATGTTACAAAAGAAACTGTTACTGAGCTATTAGGTGCTCCTCACTTTTTAAAAGAAGAAGCCCTAAAAGAAAATCAAGTTGGTATAACTACTGGACTTGCATGGACTCAGGCTGGTGGCCAAATTCTTTATGTTGAAGCTATTAAAATGAAGGGTAAAGGTGGGTTGATTCTCACTGGGCAACTTGGCGATGTAATGAAAGAATCTGCTAGAGCAGCTATGTCATATGCAAAATCAAATGCTGAAGGCCTTGGAATTGATCACGAATGGTTTAATGAAAATGAAATACATATTCATTTACCTGCCGGAGCAATACCAAAAGATGGACCATCTGCCGGTGTGACTATGTCAACATCTCTAATTAGTCTCATGACTGACACTCCAATTAGAAAGGATGTTTGTATGACTGGTGAGGTTACTTTAACAGGTCGTGTTCTTCCAGTTGGCGGAATTAAAGAAAAAGTTCTTGCGGCACTCAGCCATGGAATTAAAACAGTTATAGTTCCTATATCTAATAAAAAAGATGTGGATGAAATTCCTGAACACTTCAAAGAAGGAATGAACTTTGTTTTTGTTGAAAATATTGATGAGGTGATTGCTGTTGCTTTTGATAAATCTGCTAAAGGTAAAAAAGATTCGACAAATAAAAAGGGTAGAAAAAAGAAAAATATTTCTGCTGCAGCATAATTATAAAATTTAATTTATTATTAAAGCCCGAAGTATTTTACTTCGGGTTTTTTTATACTTTTCACATTAAGTATTATCTTTCGTCATCCTGAACGCAGTGAAGGGTGACGTAAGTAGTTTGATTATTTTGTTCTAAGGCTTACAGGTATAAGCTTTACCAGTTACTGAGGTTCCTGTTTCTGAAAACTGTTCTACCTTTATGTAAGTAGCACCTTTTGCTGCAGCAGCCTCTTTTAAGTCTGCCAAAGCATCTTCTTTAGTCCCCATTGATGTCATTGTCGTGCCTCTTAATAAGCCCAACTCTTCACAGTCCCCCATAGGTAATTGCCTGCCCACTTCGATATCGCTACCAGACTGAATTATTGGTTGAGAACTACATGATATTAAAACTAAAGATAATATTATATTTTTATAAATCTTCATCTAACCAATCACTCGCAATTTCTAAGTTTGGAGTCGGAACATAATCAAGCTCAATTGGCTGTGGGTGAAGTTCTTCAATAGACTTGCTTTCTGTAAATCCACTTGAAATATTTTTTTCTAATTGGTCACAGCGATTTTCTAAGGCTTTTGTAAGCATTCTTAGATCTGTCATTTCATCTTTTAATAAAATGATCTGCTCTTCTTTTTCTTTTAATATTAGTGTGTATGCATTTTTAAGTTCTTTAAGTAAGAACTCAACATTTGCAGAGATTTTAGTATTAGCATTGTCCTTTTTAGTATTTACCCTTTCCTCAAAGTTCAAGTTTGGAACTTCAAGCTCAAGACCTTGGTAATTGTGTGGGGGGGCTACCGCAGTCTCATTGGGGGAAGGTTGGCGAGGAGTCAATTCGCCAAACGTATTTACTTTGTGGTCCTTTAATGGAGAGTTTCTCAAATAATACTTACCATCTTCATAAATATTCTCTGCTTTCCTAGATTTTATTCTTCGGCGCAGTGTTGATACACTAACTTTGTACTTACTTGAATATTCAGCTAAGGATAACCATTCATTATTTTGCACTTAAACTCCCTTTAAATGACTAAGCATACGTTAGCATAGCCAAAAACTTTGTAAAGTGAATAGGCCAAACTCTAGACTCAAGGCCTAATCAATCCGGTTAATCACCAGTATAATATGGCTTTTCGTCTAGTTTGCAATTTGAAACTCTACTCTGCCCTAGTTAATTTGACTACGCGCATATACACAGTTTAGGTAGTCATCTTTTCACTGCTTTTCTAAGCTTTAGATAGTCATTATAACTGCCACCTTTAGTGCCCATGAACTTCATTGTTGTCCAGCCTTACCTGCCTAGCCAATGTAAATCCACTAAATTTGACTAGTCAAAAACAGGTGATATCTTTTTAATTTCAAATATTTAGCGCTGACCACTCACCTTCGTCTAATTGCGAACAACAATACTAAGTTTTCTTGTCCTGACTATTAACTTCTCTATATAATAAGTCATGAATTTAAGTGAGTATAAATCACCAGCCTTGTGCCTTAGTGGCGGCGGAATAAAAGCTGCAGCATTCCATATTGGAGTATGCCTAGCCCTAAAAGAACTCGGTTTTTCTTTTGCTGGCGGGTCTGAGTCCTATGTAAATAACAACTTTGATACTGAGGATAGCTCTCTCACATTCAAGACCTATGTCGGGTCTAGCGCTGGTTCTGTTGTATGCAGTTTTCTTGCTGCGGGATTTAGTATTGAATCTATTATTGAGGCCTTCACCCAGGGCAATGGCATAGACGGCTTTAAAAGAAATGATGACCATAGCGAAACATCTAATTTAAAGCCTCTATCATATAAAGACCTTTTTGCAGTAAACTTAAACGCCTCACCTGTTAAAATTATATCTAACATATTTAGAAAAACCATTAATATGAAGGGTGGCTTTGAGGTGATGCTTAAGAAAAACCTTAAATACAATGGCTTTTTTTCCACATCAAACCTTGAAAAGTACCTAAGAGAAAATGTTTTCCCAAACTCAAATGAGTTTAAAGACTTAGGAGTTTCTCTATTTATTATAGCCACACAACTTAATCATTCACGCAAAGCTATTTTTGGCCCCTTTGATGAAACAATTAAAAATAAAGCTGCTAAGTATGCTAACTATGCCACTATTAGCCAGGCCGTTGCTGCCTCAACTAGCCTACCCCCTGTTTTTTCCCCTTACGGCATTACCAACCAAAAGGGCAAAGAAATACAGTTCTTCGATGGCGAAATACGTGACACTCTTTCTACCCACGTTGCTTCTGACAATGGCTCAGATCTTGTAATTGCCTCATACTCAATACAGCCATATCACTACAACGAAGAGGTTGGATCTTTGCATGAGTATGGAATACCAGTAATTTTAAATCAGGCGCTTTACCAAGTTGTTCAACAAAAGATTGATTCCCACAGAAAGCATCGTAAAAATATTAAAGAAATTATTAGCTCCATTGAAGGTTATTTAAAGCAAATTAACTTGGAAAAGAAGCATCGAAATAAACTAATCGATATCATTGTTAAAAAAACTAAATTCAAAGAAAATGTGGAGTATGTATATATACACCCTAGTCCACACGATAATGAGATGTTTTTTTCGGATCACTTTAGCTTAAACCCTGAAATTTTAAACTCAATTGTTCGCACAGGTTTTAAATCTGCAATGAATAAACTAAGACACTATAAGGTTTAGAATAAAACCATTACTGATTTTAAAACATACATATAAAGATTATTTGCAAACACACCAAAGATTACTAAAAAAGCCGAAAACGATAGCACAGCCATAATTGAAAATCTTTTTTCTCTATAGTTAATAACTTGAACTAGCTCTGACACATCCTTAGAAAAATACATGTTCACAATTGGCCTTAGATAGTAAAATACACTGATCACTGAACCAATCACAGCCCAAACACTTAACCAAATATAGCCTTGCTTTAAGGCCGCTGATATTACAAAAAACTTAGAGAAAAAACCCATCAAAGGAGGTATTCCAGCTAAACTTAATAGCGTAATCGTAAGTGCTGCAGACAACCAGGGCCTTGAGTAACCCATGCCCTTTAAGTCTGATACATTTAATAATGTACTATGTCTTTTTTCTAAAATATTAATCACACCAAAGGCTGCCAAAGACATGAATGCATAGGCTACTAAGTAAAATATCATCGATGCGCCGCCAGCTAGGGCATCCCCACCAACTCCTGCTGCTAGTAATCCCAACAAAGCATAGCCAGTATGAGCCACGCCAGAGTAAGCAAAAACACGCTTTAAGTTATCCTGCATGATAGCTGCAAAGTTACCCACTAATATAGTTAAGGCTGCTAACCACTCAAGTGAGTTTATGATCATTATAGTTCTGTCGCCAGTAAGGAAATTGGTTCCAAACCATCTAAGTAAAGCATAAAAACTCACAATCTTTACACCTGTTGCCATAAAAGTTGTTAAAGGTGTTGGAGACCCTTGATAAACATCAGGAGCCCATGAAAAAAATGGAAAGGCTGCAACTTTGAAAAAGAAACCTAATGTTAGCATTAAGGCACCAATTAAAAATATTCTACTAGTACTAATTAGCTCTGCTGCGACGGCGCCTATTTGACCTAAATATGTTGATCCCACTGAACCATAAATAAATGAGATCCCGTATAAAAAGATAGCTGAGGCTAAACTTCCTAAAATAAAATATTTTAAAGCTGACTCTTTAGATAAGTGCTCTTCATAGGTTAAAGTAATGGCCATATACAAACATAAAGACATAACTTCAATACCAATGAATAAGACAATCAAGTCATTGGACATAATTACTACTAACATTCCAAGGGTGGAGTTCATAATTAAAAATAAAAGCTCAGAAAATAAACCCCGATCTGTGAATGAACTTTCTTTTGCATATATAATTGATATTGCCGCTGAAATTAAAACAATTAAGGACGTAAAAACAGCCGCTGAATCTAACTTTAGTGCCTGCGAAAAGGCATAAGAGTTAGTTCTCTCCATGACTAGCAACAAACCAAAAGAAACCATTATTCCTGTTAAGGCATAAAGTACAGAGCCTGCTAAGTTGATTTCCTTGTTCCCTCTAAATACTTTCAAGAAAAGTGGAGGCAAACTCCCCACAAATAAAGCTATTAAAGGAGAAATTATAAATAAATCTCTTAATCCAAAATCAATTTCCATTACTTCACCGTCTTATTTTTAAATGCTATTAAATTTTTATTCTCAATTTTTTCAGACTCTAAACTATAACTTAGTGTGTATTTATCTTTACTGTTTACTAAATGCTCTAGGCTTACTTTACTCCAATCTAAAAAGTGATTGGGTAATAAGCCCATCCAAAATACTAAAATTACTAAAGGGGCCATAACGATGCACTCACGTTTTGTTATCTCAAGCTTTCCTTTGTATTTTTCAACTAACTCACCGTATGTGCCAAAAAATACGCGCTTCACCATCCACAGCATATAAGTAGCTCCAAGAACAACTCCTAAAACTGCAAAACCAGCAAATATTTTATTTGCTCCAAAAGCTCCAATCAGGATTAAAAACTCTCCTACAAAACCATTCGTCATTGGAACTGCTATACTCGACATGGTTATAATCATAAATATAATTGTAAACCAAGGTGCGGCCTTAGCTAAACCACCATACTTAGAGATTTCTCTGTCATGAGTTCTTTCGTAAATCATGCCGACTAACAAGAACAAAGCCCCTGTGCTTATACCATGATTTAACATTTGATAAAGGCCACCCGTAATTCCAAACTGATTTAATGAAAATAGGCCTAATACTATATAGCCCATATGCGAAACTGATGAGTAAGCCACTAGTTTTTTAATATCAGGCTGAACCATGGCCACAAGTGCGCCATAAATAATACCAATTACAGCAAGTAACATTAATACCCAAGCCCAATAAGCGGTAGCCTCTGGGAACATTGGCAATACCAATCTCAAGAACCCGTAAGTTCCCATCTTTAACATTACGCCGGCTAGGATAACTGATCCTGCTGTTGGAGCCTCAGTATGAGCATCTGGCAACCAGGTATGCACCGGAAACATTGGACACTTAATAGCAAAAGCTAAACAAAATGCAAAAAACAATAATGTTTGAGAGTTAAGTAATGTCCCGCCTACAAATGGAATATCTAGCTTATAAAAGTCAATGAAGCTGGCACTCATTGCTCCACCCTCTAATGTGGTTGTCATCACCATTAAAGTGATAATTGCAAGCAACATAAAAACGGAACCAAACATGGTATAAATAAAAAACTTAATGGACGCATAAATCTTTCTAGGTCCACCCCAAATCCCAATTAAAAAGTACATTGGTATTAAAGCCGCCTCAAAGAAAACATAAAATAAAATGGCATCCATTGCTAAAAATGTTCCAAGCAATGTTGTTTGCATAACCATTAAACTAACGTAAAAAGTTTTTTGGGATTTCTCTACAGCTTTCCAGCTTCCCAATATGGTTATCGGCATCAAGAAAGTCGTCAAAAGAACAAGCCAAAAAGATATTCCGTCAATACCAACAAAGTAATTAATACCAAAAGACTTTACCCAGCTAAACTTTTCAACTAACTGCAGATCAGCTGTTCCCGGATTAAAATCTCTGAATAGTCTTAGGCTCAATATAAACTCTGCCGTTGAAAACGCCAAAGCCGTGTATTTTACCTGAGACTCTTTTGTAAACAGTAAAACTACTGCAAAAAGCAGAGGAACAAATATTAATAGTGATAACAGAAACATTTAAGACCCCATCAGTATTAGTGATAAAATTAAAATTAAACCTACAGACATATACATGGCATATCTCTGGATATTTCCATTTTGGAGATGTTTAATGCCACGGCCACAGCCAGTAGCAAAGTCGCTTGCTAAATAAGTCACCTTATCTATAAAGTTTACATCTATATAAAGCCAAAGGCCTTTACTCGCTTCAATTAGCGGATTGATTAATTTAGAGTTATAAAACTCATCTACAAAATATTTATTTTCAACAGCTGTCGACAAAGGCCCAAGTGCTTTTGAAACTTTACTTGGTATAGATGATTTTCTTGCATAAAACATATATGCAGTCCAGGCAGCTCCAATAATTAAGGCCATTGTCAGTGACATTATTACAATTTCATCTGCCATTGTGGCTGGGCCAGTTAATTCAATATTTTTAACCACTGGCTCAAGCCAATGCTCTAAAACATTTGGTATATGGCCTGGTAGGTAGTGAGAAATTAAATGTGGAATTCCAATCCATCCACCAATAGTTGATAACACTCCTAAAACGATTAAAGGAATTGTCATCGACACTGGAGATTCATGTGGATGAACATCCTTTGAAACCCTGCTTTCTCCCCAAAAAGTAAGCGCCATTAAACGAGTCATATAAAAGGCGGTCATAACTGCAGTTATTGCACCAATAACCCAGAGCACTTTGCTTCCTGCAGGGCTAGCGAAGGTGTACCATAAAATTTCATCTTTACTGAAGAAACCAGCTAATGGCGGAATACCAATAATTGCTAGCCAACCCAGAAGGAATGTAAAGTGAGTGATTGGCATATACTTTTTAAGCCCACCCATTTTTCTAATATCTTGCTCTTCGTGCATAGCATGAATAACACTTCCAGAACCTAAGAACATTAATGCTTTAAAAAATGCATGAGTCATTAAATGAAACATGGCTGGAACAAAAGCTCCCACACCCACAGCCAGGAACATATAACCTAATTGTGAGACAGTAGAGTAAGCCAATATTTTTTTAATATCATTTTGAGTGATAGCAATGGTTGCTGCAAAAAATGCTGTTAAAGCACCAATAATTGCAATTAACATCATCACATCTGGTGCAAGCATATACATTCCACTTAATCTAACAATTAGATAAATCCCTGCTGTTACCATTGTAGCGGCATGAATTAAGGCCGAAACTGGTGTTGGGCCAGCCATGGCATCTGGCAGCCAAACATAAAGTGGAATTTGTGCAGACTTGCCTGTTGCTCCAATAAATAAAAATAAACAAGCTAACGTAATTGGGCCAGACCATCCAGACTCAGCCGTTGCAGGCAATAGTGATGTTATACTTGAAAACTCTATAGTTCCAAAATTTGTAAAAACCAAAAATAAACCAATTAAAAAAGCTGCATCACCGATTCTGTTGGTAATAAATGCCTTCATACCAGCAGCTGCTTTTTGTTGATCGGTGAACCAAAATCCAATTAATAAATATGAACAAAGTCCCACGCCTTCCCAGCCAACGAATAGAACCAAAAGGTTATCGCCAAGGACTAAAAGCAACATATTAAATATAAATAGATTTAAGAATGAGAAGTATTTAGATGGTCGCTCATCATGTGACATATAACCAATACTGAATAAATGAATTAATGACCCAACCCCAGTTATAATTAAGATCATAACTGCGCTAATCGGATCTAATAAAAAACTCGCATTAGCGCTAAAGTCACCAATATTTATCCAATCAAAGAGGTGAACAGTGATGGACCTGGCTCCTTCTTCAAGGCCAATGAGCTTTGCCACTAATATCACTGATATTAAAAAGGAAGCTCCAACCGCAGCTGTACCTACTATGCCAGCTAACTTATAGTTTTTACTTTTAAAACGAATTCCATTAAACAAAAAGCCCAGTAATGGAAAAATAAACAATAGTGAAAATAATAATGTATTCGACATTCCTAACCCTTTAACTGTTCAAAAAAGCTAATATTTACTTCTTTAAATCTTTTAAAAATTGTTACCGCAATGGCAAGACCAACCCCAGCTTCAGCAGCGGCGATTGTCATTACAAAGAAAACCATAACCTGGCCGTTTATGTTTTGTGAAAAGTGGCTAAAAGCCACAAAAGACAAGTTTACAGCATTGAGCATTAATTCAATACTCATTAAAATTACTAGAACATTTCTTCTAACTAAAACACCAACCATGCCAATACAAAATAATGCTGCTGATACAATTAGGTAGTGATTTAGTCCTATAGCTGCCAAAGATTCAAAGTTAAGCATGCGTGCCCCCTTTGATTCTTGATACGGCAACTGCTCCCACGGCAATTAGTAAAAGCAGTAGACCTAATAACTCAAAGGCAAAAATATAATCAGTATACAAAAGCTTTGCTAAATCCTTTGTTGTTGTCCCCACTCCATCCTTGTTGTGAAGAGTGGCGCCCATTGAAAGCAAGTCAGAAGACATATAAATAGCTCCAGCGATCAAACCCCAGAGCCAACCAACAGAGGATACCTTTAAAAAGTTCGACATACGCCCTTTAGAAAAGCTGTCCTTCTCTTTTTTGAGGTCAAACATCATCAAGACCATAACAAAGAGGACCATGACAGCCCCGGCATAAACTATGAGTTGTACACCAGCGATAAAGTAAGCCTGTAAAATAAAATAAACAAAGGCTAAGCTCACCATGGTTATAGCCAGGTAGAAAGCCGAATAAACAGGGTTGTTCGAAACAACAACCGCCAAGGCAAAGCACAATACAATAAAAGAAAGGCCATAAAATAAAAGGACCGAAATATCCATCATTAACTCCAGTTAGTTCTCATAATAAAAATTACTATGGCTGTTATAATCGTATTAAAAAGGGCCCAAGGAAGCATAGTTTTCCAACCAAGGTCCATCAATTGGTCATATCTGAAGCGAGGGATAGTCCACCTCACCCAAACAAATACCCAAAGGAAAAATAAAATTTTAGCAAACATGGCAATATGAAAAACAAAGGCTGTTCCAATGGCTGCCTTATTGGCCGAAAACCCTAGTGCCTCAGCTAATGAGTCTCCAACAAAAGGAGCCCAACTTGCTACAGTTGTTAAAAGTGGGTCAATTGCTTGGCCAAACCAAGTGACGCCAGCATTAACATCCTCTGCTGTTACAAAAGGGATGTCATAACCACCAAAATAAAATACAGCCATTAATGCTGAGGCCGCCATCATATGACCGTACTCACCGATATAAAACATATTCATTTTTAAACCACTGTACTCAGTGTGATAACCAGCTACTAGTTCTGCCTCTGCCTCTGGCAGGTCAAATGGAGTTCTATTTGTTTCAGCAAATACCGCTGTAAGAAAAATTATGGCACCCAACGGCTGATAAAATATTCCCCAGTTGGGTAAAAAACCTAAAGTGACTTCCTTGCCAAACCACATAAAGTTTAATGGGCCTTGTTGAGCCGCGATCATTTCTGAAAAATCAAAAGTTCCGTAAAGCAGTAATACACCTACAATCGATAACCCCAAGGCTAACTCATAACTAATGGATTGGGCACATGCTCTAAGAGCTCCTAGCAATGAATATTTATTATTTGATGCCCAGCCCGCCATTAACATTGCATACGGGCCTAGTGAAGAAATACCTAAGACAAATACAATACCAATTCCCAGTTCAAAACTTTGAAAAGCAAACCGATAAGGACCATAAGATTCGCCAAACATTGTAAAAGCCTCAATATTTATTGGCATTGATAGTGGTATTGCTCCAAACGCCAAAGCTGCAGGAATTAATGAAACCACAGGGGCGGCATAAAAAATAAATTTTTTGGTTTTCTCAGGAATAAACTCTTCTTTAAAAATAAATTTTACAGCATCGGCCAATAATTGAGTTAGACCCAAAGGACCAATACGGTTTGGACCTAATCGATTTTGAATAAAAGCTGAACCACGTCGCTCCACCCAAACTAATAATGGCACTAATTGCACCATCATCACAAAAATTATAATCATTTTAATTAAGTTAACACTTATTTCAAATAAATCTGAACCCATAAATTAATCCCACTCTAGTGCTTTAGATTTAATTTCCCAAACTAAGCCAATTATAAAAATTAATAAAAACACGCCCATTGCACCAAGCATGTATAGACCCTGTCCTTCCTTAATAAAGTCTCCATATGCTATTGCCCATGGATACATAAAAATAATTTCAATATCAAAAAGGATAAATAAAATTGCTGTTAAATAATAACGAACTGAGATTTTGGAATGACCCGTGGTTTGAACATCAATACCACATTCATAGGTTGAGTTTTTAGCATCAGAGTTTTTAGGTTTTGGACCAACAAGTGATACTAAAAATAACAGGGCCGTACCAAATAGGACCACGAAAATAGTTAAAGCAATGATGGGCGCCAGGCTGTTCATATTTTACCTCATAATTAAATGTGATTTCTTATACAACTTACACTAATAAAGATCTATGATATCGACTATATATTGCCGTGCAATAAATAACTATAAAAACTCAGGATATTAAAAACTTAGCTGCGCTTTGCCATTCACATTTCAAGCCTGCTTACCGACCTAAGACAGCCCAAAATCTTGTACTAGTAACTTCCAAAATAAACTTCTATTTCTTACTTTCATTTTGTATTAATCCTCTGTAAATTCAGCTTGAAAATAGGGGCTCAAATTGAACGGTTTAAATTTATTCTTTGATCATAAAGTAACTAGCCTAACTGCCCCAAAAATAGACATTACCGGACTAGATTCACCGGCAGCCCTGTCTTACTTGCTTAATTTTTCATCATTATCAGCTAATACTACTAACCTTATTATTGTCAGTAATGATAAAGAGGCTATGGAGCTCGAATCCTCCCTGTTGTTTTATGATAGCACTTATAAAGTCAGCTACTTACCTCACTTTCAAAGCCAAATGTATTCAGAGGTAATTCCTTCCACTCAGCTTATCCATAAGCGATTACAGTGGCTTTTTCATGCTCAAAATAACAGCATGTTCCCGCGGCGATATTTTATATCAACTTTACCAGCACTTGCGCAAAAAACCATTCCAATTGATGCATTTATGGAGCATAGCTTTCAGCTTAGTGTTAACAGTGAGCTTCCAGATAATATTACTCAAAAGCTTTTAAGGATTGGCTATAACCAAGTGCCATTAGTGGAAGACCCCGGTGGGTTTGCTATGCGCGGAGGCATATTAGATATATTCTCTTCGGCTCACGACTCTCCGGTAAGAATAGAGCTTTTTGGCGATATTATCGAATCTATCAAGTGTTTTAATCCCAAGAATCAAAGAAGCTCTGATAACATTGAACAAGTCACCATTATTCCAGCCAAAGAGAATATTTACTCTGATGAGAACCGACAAAAAATTTCACACTACTTAAAAAGCTCTGCTAACTCTCGAAATATTGATCCTTCAGATATTAAAGACTCCCTACAGGGTCTCACACACTGGAAATACTTCCATGGTTCAGACTATTTTATTAATGCTTTTTATGAACAACCTGAACATCCGATAAATTATTTTTCCAATAACCTTTCTGTGTGGTCACTAAACTCTCAATCACAATACCGGGCATACGATAAATTTATGGATAGCTTAAAAGAGCATTACAAATACTCTAAAGACCTCTCCCCACTTTTGCCTGATTATTCTAAAATCTTTTCGGCTCAAGAGGAAATTAAGTTTCCAAACAAATCTAAAGTAATTAATTTTTCGCAAATTCATTTTACTGACCTTAATGAAGACCATAGTTCAACCAATAATATTGAACTTAAGGTAAACTCTCTTGAGGACTTTAAAAAAAATTGTAGCAACTTAGCAAAAAATTCCCCTGAACAAATTAAAGAATTTTTACAAAAGAAAATTAATGACTGGAAAAATAGTGGCGTCACTCTATTTATAACCTCATCTTCTGATAATAATATACGCCAGCTTGAACTTTTACTGGAAGACTATGACCTTGATATTATAAAATATAATGGCGATGAAGAGAGCCTTTACGAAACTGAAGTTCGCGAACAACGTAACAATCCAACTCGCTTAGCTTTAATTAAAAAAAATCACCCTAATTCTCTTTATTTTAAAGATGATAAAATTATTTTTATTAGCCTCTCTGATATTTTAGGCAAGAAAAAGCCTTCCTCTTCTAAAAGTCAAAAAAATAGCTTTAAAAAGGCTCAAGCACTACACTTTTCGGACTTAAAACCCGGTGACTATATTGTACATAAAGAACATGGAGTTGGAATTTATAATGGGCTGACATTAATGCCCATTGCAGGAATTGATGCTGAATTTCTTCAGCTGGAGTACAAAGGGGGAGATAAACTCTATTTACCCATTTATAGAATTGGACAAATACAAAAGTTTACTGGCGCTGGTAGCGATCGCTTTATAGATAAACTTGGTGGACAAGCTTGGAAAAAAACTAAAACAAAGGTTAAAAGCAAGCTTAAGGATATGGCTGGCGAGCTTTTAAAACTCTATGCTGAAAGAGCACAAATCACTAGGCCCTCTTTTCCTCCGCCTAATAATGATTTTGAAAAATTTGTTAACTTCTTTCCGTTTACTGAGACAAATGACCAATTAAATGCCATTAATCATGTTGTTAATGATATGACCTTAGACAAACCAATGGATCGTTTAATTTGTGGTGATGTGGGTTTTGGAAAAACAGAGGTTGCTATGAGAGCGGCTTTTAATAGCGTCAACGATGGTCGACAAGTAGCCATCATTGCCCCCACTACAATCCTCACATTTCAGCATTTCGAAAATTTTAAAAAACGCTTCCAACACTGGCCTTTTAAAATTTGTTGTTTAAATAGATTTGTAAGCTCTTCAAAAGTTAAAAAAAATATCCAAGAAATAAAAGATGGCAAAGTTGATATAGTTATTGGAACACATCGACTTTTTAGTAAAGATGTTGAGTTTAACAATTTAGGGCTACTTATTATTGATGAGGAGCAAAAATTTGGCGTTAAACATAAAGAAAAAATAAGATCTATAAAAACTAATGTGGACACTTTAACTTTATCTGCCACACCTATTCCTCGCACTTTAAATATGAGTTTTTTGGGCCTAAGAGACTTAAGCTTAATTAATACGGCCCCTGTAGACCGTCTACCAACTAGAACTTTTATTTGTAAGTATGAAGAGCATACAATAAAAAAAGCCATACAAAATGAAGTTGAACGTGGCGGACAAGTTTTCTTTTTGCATAATCGTGTAAATAATATTGAAACAGTCGCTCATGAGCTGCGCGAGTTACTGCCCAATGTTAAGTTTGCAATAGGTCATGGTCAAATGAAGGAAAGCGAGCTTGAAAAAGTTATGGTTAGTTTTTTCAACAAAGAAGTGGATGTATTAATTTCCACTACTATTATTGAATCCGGCATGGATATACCAAATGCTAATACTATTATAATTAATAATGCTCAAAACCTTGGTTTGAGCCAGCTTTACCAACTTAGAGGCCGAGTGGGGAGGAGTTCCAAAAGAGCTTATTGTTATTTAATGATTCCTCAAAATAAGGCTTTAGATAAACAGGCTCTCGAACGGCTTAAAGTTATCCAGCAAAACTCCGAGCTTGGTAGTGGAATTACAATTGCTCAATATGACCTTGAGTTACGTGGCTCAGGCGATCTACTTGGTGAGAACCAAAGTGGACATATTAATGCTGTTGGTTATGAGCTATACATGGACCTACTAAAAGAAGCTATTAATGAACAGAAGGATCAACCGGAAGTTATTAACTCACTAGAACCAGAAATAAGTCTTCGCATTCCGGCTTTAATTCCAGACAAATATATTTCTGATATAAGGCTACGCCTATCTTACTATAAGAGTTTATCTGACATTGAAAGTATTGACGAAATTGACACTATTGAGTCCGACCTCCGTGATCAATTTGGAAAACTTCCTGAAGAAGTTATTAATTTACTTGGGATTATGCTCATTCGCTTTTTATGTAAGAAGTTATTTATTAAAGATTTGTCGCAAGCAAAAAAAGGAATCACTCTTGTTTTTACTTCTGACACCCCTCTTAAAACTGAACAAGTTTTAAAGCTCACATCTCGTGCTGATAATAAGTATTCATTAACTCCTGAAAGTAAACTACTTATACATATGAAAGATAAATCTTGGGAGCGTATTTATGAGGAAATTTCTTATTTAGCAAAGCTTACTAATCTTATTTAAAACTCAACCTTCATTCCTGCACTTGCATAAAGCGCCGCAAAGCCAGGGTCTTTTTCATCTAAGGAGTTAGTCATATAATTTGCTTCAATAAATACAAATGTATTTTCTATTCCACTAGATTGATAGCCCTCTCTAGCGGCGCTATCATCAAGCCAGTCAATTTGGAACATTAAGCCACCCGATGCATAAAATGCTAAAAGTGTTGTTCCTTCTAGGGTTGTGAAATTACCCTCCTCTTTATAATAAGTAGAATATATTCCACCATGTATATAAGGAACAACCCAAGGTTCTTTCCACAAAGTATCAAGCTCAAATATAAATCCAAGCTTTAATGGAACAATCATTAATTCTGCGCCAAAGCCGGGAACATCTGATTCTGTTTTGAAGTATCCAGCAGAGCCAATTATACCCATGGTAAGATAGTCAAAGTTTCTTTTAAAGGTCGCTTCAATTGATAAAAGCCCAAGCGACGGAACTGGGTAGAACTCAGAGAAATCTGCTGGAACTTGATCAATTTTGTATTCGCTGGGGTTATATAATCCATAGGATACACCCCAAACCTGTCCCCACTTTTTCCTTCTCATTCTATAGGGAACCATCTCCATTTTCCCTGCAGAGGTCACTGGTATAATATTTCTTGGCTCAACAATTACTTTGTTGTCTTTGTTGCCATTATTTACTTTTTCAACTTTCCTTAAAACTCCAACTTCATTACGTTTAGGTTTAACTAACTTTTCTAATGCTTCTTCATCACCAAACTCATCAAAGTCATCTGCAGCAAAAGATAGTGGCAGTGTTAAAAATACTGTCAGCAAAGCAATAATTATTTTATATAAGTAAATTCCCATACTTTCATCATAATGCCCTATATTAGTTCAAGCAAGTTTTAAGGCCACTTGTGGCCAACCAATTAAAACTAAAGGCAAGTCTAGTTATGACCTTTCTACGTATTATATTCATATTTTAATTGTTCAATTCCTTGGATGTGTAATTAACTATATTATTTAAGTAGACAACAAATATACTTAGCAATTGGAAATTACATGCGAATCTTAAAATACTTATTACTATCTATGATTTTTATTTTTACAAATAATCTTCTGGCAGATCAAAGCCCTCAAGATATTCTTAATAAAATGAGTCTCAATGAAAAAATTAATCAATTATTTATCTTTAATGTACATAAACCTGTTGTTGATAAAAGCTTCCGCACAGCTTTAAAGTCACACCATCCTGGGTCTTATATTTTATTTGGAAAAGATATTTTGTCAGCGAGGTCACTTTATAACCTAACTCATAAACTGCAAAGGCAATATAAAAAATTAAACTTATTGCCCGCTTTAATTATGATTGATCAAGAAGGGGGACATGTTACTCGTATAAATACACGTCCAAATTTACCAAGCCCTTTATCAGTTAGTACCGCTGGCTCGCCATCTCTCAGTTACAAAGTGGGGCTAGAGACATCTAATATACTTAAAGTATTAGGCGTTAATGTTAACCTTGCTCCTGTTGTAGACTTATCTGACCCATTTAAATATAACTTTATTGGCAACAGGTCTTTTGGTGATAATCCTCAAAAAGTTACACAATATGCTAGTACCCAAGCCATGGCATTAGAAGAAAATTCTATTATGCCAACCTTTAAACACTTCCCAGGTCACGGTGGGCTTGTTCAGGATAGCCATAAAGATTTACCAAAAAAATTATCCACACTGGATGATCTTAGAAAACACGAGCTTTTACCTTATAAAACTCTTATTAAGCAACATCCTGATGCGGCTATTTTAGTTGGGCATATTGCTTTCCCTAAGATTGATAAATCTGGTGTTCCTGCAACATTTTCTAAAGTTTTACTTACTGATCTTTTGAAAAAAGAAATGGGCTTTAAGGGGTTAGTGATTACTGATGACTTACAAATGCATGCCTTAAAAAACTTTGGAAACTTAAATGAAAGAGCTAAACTTGCGTTTAATGCTGGTGCTGATTTATTAATGGTTACTGGCAGCTATAAAACACAATCTCGATTACTAAGAAACTTTAAAAAATTAGTTAATAACAAATCAATTCCAATGAAACGCGTAGATGAGACTGTGTTAAAAGTAATTAGTGCAAAGTTAAAAATTAAAAAGAATTTTTACAATGGCTCAATCAGTTATGCACAGGCAGTTCCAAAAATTAAGGCTAGTGTTGCTCGCTTAAAAACGAATAGTGACCAAATTATTAAAAATAATCTACAACATTCTATGTCCAACATAATACCCATTCTCAGCGACGAGCTTTCTAGCGTTAACCAAATCAAAGTTTTCTCTGCTCACGGTAGTTTTTACAAACAAGTAAAAAAATATTTTCCTAAAAAGAAATTTAATCTTCACTATTTAAAAAAATCTAATAATAAAAATTTAAAGTCTCGCCGCCTCGCGAGCAATAGAGATTTAAATCTCTTCTATGTCACAGGCATGGGGACGCTAAGAATGCTTAATAAACTTCCGAAAAGTGTTAAGAATAAAACTATTGTTATTAACTCTACCCACCCGGGGGCAATTAAAAACAGCGATGCATATAAAAATGTTGTGAATGTTAATACACCCTATGTGTACTCTGGAAAGCTTTTTTCTAAAATCTTAATTGATGAGAAGCGAAACACTCGCTCCTCAAAGTAAAGATTTATACGTCTAGCCTCATTTGTGCTTTTTTAATTTTATTTATGTACTTATCAGTTTCTTCAATTGATAAGTTTCCGTCACTTAGAACTTTTTCTGAATTTTCTAAAGCTTTCTTAGCTCTTATTTTATCTACTAAATCTGAACGCTCTGCTGTTTCTGCTAATACTTTAATAACATTACCCGCTATTTCACAGTACCCCCAGCTGATTGCATACTTTTCAAATGTAGAGCTTCCTTTTTCTTTAAATTTTAAAACTCCAATTCCAAGCGTTGTAATCAAAGGGGCATGTCCTGCTAAAACTGTAAGCTGACCTTTGTAACCAGGTATTAAAACCTCTTCTACTTCCTGATCAACAATCAGCTTTTTTTGTGGCGTAACAATGGATAATAACATTTTTACTTTGTCCTATGCTAAAGTTTTAGCTTTCTCAATAGCTTCTTCAATTGTTCCAACAAGATAAAACGCTTGCTCAGGTAAATCATCGTGTAAACCTTCAACGATCTCCTTAAAGCCTTTAATTGTATCTTTAATATCAACATACTTACCCTTTAAGCCTGTAAACTGTTCGGCCACAAAGAATGGTTGTGATAAGAATTTTTCAACTTTACGTGCTCTTGCAACTGATAGCTTATCGTCTTCACTTAATTCATCCATACCTAGAATGGCGATAATATCTTGTAATTCACGGTATCTTTGAAGAATTTGCTGTACCTTTCTAGCAACAGAGTAATGCTCTTCACCTACAACAGCTGGATCAAGTAATCTTGATGTTGATGTTAATGGATGTACCGCAGGGTAAATACCTTTGGCGGCAATATCACGATCTAAGTTTGTTGTTGCATCTAAGTGAGTAAACGTAGTTGCAGGCGCTGGATCAGTATAGTCATCGGCTGGAACATAAACTGCTTGCACAGAAGTAATTGAACCTTTTTTAGTTGATGTAATACGCTCCTGAAGTGTTCCCATTTCAGTTGCTAGAGTTGGCTGGTAACCCACCGCTGATGGGATACGACCAAGTAGTGCTGACACCTCTGCACCAGCTTGAGTAAATCGGAAGATATTATCTACAAATAAAAGTACATCCTGCCCTTCTCTATCTCTAAAATATTCTGCTTGTGTTAAACCTGTTAAGGCAACACGTGCACGTGCTCCTGGAGGTTCGTTCATTTGACCAAACACTAGTGCTGTTTTTTCAATAACTCCAGACTCAGTCATTTCTCTGTATAAATCGTTTCCTTCACGTGTTCTTTCACCAACACCAGCAAACACAGAATATCCACCATGCTCAGTTGCAATATTTCTAATAAGTTCCTGAATTAAAACGGTCTTACCAACACCGGCGCCACCGAATAGACCAATTTTTCCACCCTTTGCATACGGTGCTAATAGATCAACAACCTTAATTCCTGTCATTAACATTTCGGCTTCTGTGGTTAACTCATCAAACTTTGGCGCTTCTCTATGAATTGACCACTGCTCTTTAGACTCAATTGGTCCTTTTTCATCAATAGGATCACCCGTCACATTCATAATTCGTCCAAGCACACCTTTTCCAACAGGAGTTGAAATTGTATTACCTGTATTTGTAACAGCACTTCCTCTTACCAATCCTTCTGTTGAATCCATGGCAATTGTTCTTACTAAGTTATCACCTAGGTGCTGAGCAACCTCTAATACTAAATTATCTTTACGATCATCAATTGTAGAGTTTGTTGTTTTAAGCGCCGAAAAAATTGGTGGAAGTTCATTTTCAAATGACACATCAACTACGGGTCCCAAAACTTGAGTGATTTTTCCTAATTCCATTATTTACTCCTCACGTAAAATCTAATTAGCCTTTTAAAGCCTCAGCACCACTACAAATTTCTGTTAACTCCGTAGTAATAGCTGCTTGTCTAAGTTTATTATATGTTAATGTTAAATTACTGATCATATCTTTTGCGTTATTAGTGGCGCTATCCATAGCCGTCATTCTAGCTGCATGTTCTGCTGCAATACTCTCAGATAAAATTCTATATACCTGTACCGTAAAGTGTTTTTTAAGTAGCACTTCAATAATATCTTCTGGCTTAGGTTCAAATATTAGGTCTTCAGAAAATTTATTTCCATCATCAGATTTAAAAACTGAGTTTTGTAAATCTACTGGTAAAATTGTTTCCGAAGTTCTTTCTTGGACTAATACAGACTGGAATTCATTGTAAATAAAACGAATCTCATCATAATCACCGGCTAAAAAGCCTTTAATAATTTTATCAGCAACCTCGGCCGCCATATCGTAAGAAATATCTTTCGCCATATTTAAAATATGATCCACGCTTTTAATTTCTCTGCGATTAAAATGATCAAGAGCTCTTCTGCCAATTACAAAAAGGTCTAACTTATCAAGCTGACTAACATTTTCTTTGTAATAGTTTTCTGCGTATTTATTAATATTACTATTAAAGCCCGCACATAAACCCCTATCACTAGTTACTACAACTAATAACACATTTCTTGGGTTAGTTTTTTGCTCTAAAAGTGGATGTTCAATACGGTTAGTTTTTGCTACATCTGCAATTACGCCTAAAAGACCCATAGCATAAGGCCTTAAGTTCGTAATATTATTTTGGGCACGATTAAGTTTTGCAGCAGAAACCATTTTCATGGCTTTTGTTATCTGCTGAGTATTCTTAACACTCCCAATTCTGAGTTTAATATCTTTTAAACTTGCCACTAATTACCCTTTACCTATTTAAATACAGCTTTAAATTCTTCTAAAGCACCTTTAAGGTCAGATTTAATATCGTCAGTCATCTTCTTTTCAGCTTTAACTTTATCTAAAATTCCTGAGTATTTATTTTTGATAAACTCAATTAACTGAGATTCGAATTCTTTTGCTCGTGAAACTTCAAAATCATCTAAATAGCCATTTGTAGCTGCATAAATAATTAAAATTTGTTCTTCAACATGAAGTGGAGCATATTGATCTTGTTTTAGAATTTCAACCAGGCGCTTACCTCTTTCAAGCTGTGCCTGCGTCGCTTTATCTAAGTCAGATGCAAAGGCTGAGAACGCCTCTAGCTCACGGAATGTTGCAAGATCAAGTTTTAATGTACCCGCCACCTGTTTCATCGCTTTAATTTGAGCAGCACCACCAACACGTGACACTGACTTACCAACTGAGATTGCTGGTCTAATACCTTTATAAAATAGTTCAGACTCCAAAAAGATTTGACCATCTGTAATGGAAATTACGTTTGTAGGAATATAAGCAGAAATATCACCTGCTTGTGTTTCAATGATAGGAAGTGCTGTTAATGAACCACCGCCCATTTCATCACTCACTTTTGCTGCACGCTCAAGTAGTCTTGAATGTAAATAAAATACATCACCTGGGTATGCTTCACGGCCTGGAGGTCTTCTTAATAGTAGTGATAATTCACGATAAGCTTGTGCTTGTTTTGTTAAATCATCATAAATAATTAAGGCATGTCCGCCATTATCTCTGAAATGCTCAGCCATAGCACAACCTGAAAATGGTGCTAAAAACTGTAATGGAGCTGGAGATGATGCTGGAGCTGCAACAATAGTTGTATAATCTAATGCGCCGGCTTTATTTAACTTCTCAACAACCTGTGCAATTGTTGATGCCTTTTGCCCTATTGCTACGTAAAAGCACTGAACATTCTGACCTTTTTGATTGATAATAGTATCAATTGCAATTGCTGTTTTTCCAGTTTGTCTATCGCCAATAATTAACTCACGCTGACCACGCCCAATTGGGATCATAGCATCAATGGATTTAATTCCTGTAGCCAGTGACTCTTCAACTGGCTGTCTTGCAATAATTCCAGGGGCTTTTAATTCAACTACACGCGATTTATCTGTTTTAATAGGGCCCTTGCCATCAATTGGGTTACCTAAAACATCTACAACACGTCCAAGTAAGGCTTCTCCAACTGGAACTTGAACAATCTTTTTTGTTCTTTTAACTACGTCGCCTTCTTTAATTGCTCTATCTTGTCCTAAGATAACGGCACCAACACTATCTTCTTCTAAGTTTAGTACCATTCCAAAAACATCACCTGGAAATTCAACTAGCTCACCAGCCATAACATTTTCTAGACCATAAATTTTTGCAACACCATCACCAACTGATAACACGTTCCCAACTTCACTAACTTCAATCTTTTTATTAAAGTTTTTTATTTGATCTTTTAGCACTCGGCTAATTTCATCTGCGCGTATTGATAATTCCATTTAATGAACTCTCCTTTTGAGGTCTTCATTGAGGCGATTTAAATGCATTGAAAGTGTATCATCGAAAGTATAACCCTCAACTCTTGCAATCAAACCACCAATTAATTTACTGTCTTCTTTATATGTTAAAATTACTCTTTTATTTGTCTTCTTAGATACTAGATCTGATATTTGCTCGCGCTCAGAAGGACTTAACAGGTGTGAAGAGATTACTTCACCTCTTGTTACACCATTATCTTCATCAATAAAAATTTGGAAACATTCAACAATCTCACTCAAGATTGATGTTCTACCTTTCTCCGCTAAAACCATTAAAAAGTTCTTAATTTCTTCTGAAAAATCAAACTTATTGGCAATAGTAGAAACAGCCTTACTTTTATCTTGAGCTGTAAGCCTTGGATCTTGGAAAAAGCTAGCAACCTCTTTATCTGAAAAAGACTCTTTAAGAACCTTTAGCTCTTTATAAATTAAGTCTGTCTTGTTGCTTGATTTTCCTGTTTTAAAAATTGCTTGCGCATAGCTTTTTGCTAAAGTTGAGTTCTTCATTGCTTAACCACCTGAATATTTTTCATAAACTCTTCTTTTAATCTCTGAAGCTCTGGTTGGCTAATCTCGTCAGATATATCTACCCTTGCTTTTTCAAATGATTTTTTAAGTAAATTTAGTTTTAAATCACTAATTACTTTGCCCAGTTGATTTTGCACCTTGCCTTCAGCATCAGAAATGATTCTATCTGATGCCGCTTGAGTTTCTGCTAAAAACTTTGTTGTGTTTTCTTTAGCTTGAACCTCTGAATCTTGTATTGATTTTTCTGCATTTAACTTTAAGCTCTGAAGTCTTTCTTTGATTTCGTTTCTTTTAGCGATTGCATTTTCTTTGATTTCTTGAGCTTTTTTGTACTCTTCATCAAACTTATCCACCCTACCGGCAAATAACTCTCTTACCTTATCTTTTAAGAAATAAATTAGTAAGCCGATAGCAAGTACTACGTTTACAACTTGTGCTTTAATTACATCCCAAGGAATTTCGTGTGGGCCTGCACCGCCGGCACCATATGTTAACTCGCTTAATAAAACAAAAACAACAATTACTAAAAATCTCATCCTTAGCTTGCTCCTTTGCCAACAACGCTGTTTTTTATTAGCTCCGCGATTGGTGCAATTTCTTGCTCAAGCTCAGAATACATTTTACTTTTTGTTTCTTCTAATTTTAACTCAGAGCTTT
The DNA here is from genome assembly GCA_938001965.1 of uncultured Bdellovibrionales bacterium. Taxonomy (GTDB): domain Bacteria; phylum Bdellovibrionota; class Bdellovibrionia; order Bdellovibrionales; family UBA1609; genus JAHDIR01. The sequence goes on from CALLBC010000033.1 coordinate 37,074, forward strand.
TTCTATACTCTTCAGCCTTTAGGTTAGCAGCTTTTAAAATTTTAGTTTGTTCATCTACAGCTAACTTTTTTTCTGTATCAAAAATCTTTTTAATTTTTATATTTAGTGCCTTAGCATTTTCTTCATATTCTGTTTCTAGTTCTTCAGTTTCTTGAGTTAGTTTTGTGGCATCATCTTCACTACCAACAGTTCTGTTATATCTTTCCATATAAGCTTTGAAATATGGCATAAACACCATACGAGTAAGAATTAAATAGGCAACAACAAATACAACAAACTGAATTCCAATAGTGCCATTAATACCTAGAGACTTTAACAATTCCATAGTTTTCCCAGTTAGATTTTGGATTATGGTTAACCTGGTGGATATTTTTGGTCAAGCTCAAATAAAGGTATTTATTGAGAATTTAGAGTTGCTGCACATTGTGCATGTCACCTGATGTCAGAAGCTAATAAGAAGGGTTAAGCTCATCATTCATCATGGTGTTTTTTGCCTCTTTCATATACGAGGCTCCCTGGAAAACAACACCCTCTGAGATTTTTAAACTTGGAGTTGTTACAGAGCCTTTAAAAACTGCTGGAGGCCTCATAATTACTTGTTTTTTGGCAATTATGTTCCCCTCCAAGTATCCTGATAGAATAATGCTGTTGGCTTCTATATCGGCCTGAACTCGTGCTTCCGGAGATATAATAAGAGTGTCCTTGGTAAAGATCTCGCCTTTAAACTCCCCGGCCATTCTGACACAACCCTCAAAACTTAAGTTGCCCTCAAATTTAGTCCCCGCATTTAATAAACCTGTTACAGCAGTATTTTCTAGTATTTCTATTTGTTCCAAGATTGCCTCAAATTATCAACAAAGCTGTTTAGTTCATCATCAGAATAAAACTGTATTTGAAGCTTTGATTTACCATTTTCATAGTCTAATTTTACTTTCGTACCCAATATTTTTTGAATTTCACTTTTTAGATTTTGTGTCTGCATATTAAGGACTTTGTTTGTATTTTTATTTATTATTTCAGCGCCTTGCAGCTTTTTAATTAGTTTGTCTGTTTGCTTTACATTGAGCTTAGACTTGACCACTTTCCTGGCAATTTTAAACTGAAGCCTTAAATCTTTTACTGCAAGAATTAGTTTTGCCTGGCCCATTGATATTTCACCAGACACAACCATTTCTTTAACTTCAGGTGCTAAATTTAGTAACCTCAAAAGGTTTGCTATTGTGGCTCGATCTTTTCCAACTTTTTGACCTAACTCACTTTGATTTAAATCAAACTTCTCCATTAGGTGCTGATAAGCTAGCGCTTCTTCTATTGGGTTTAAGTCTTCACGTTGAATGTTTTCAATTAATGCAAACTCCATTGCTTTTTGATTATCAATTTTTTTAACTATTACTGGCACCTTATGTAAACCAGCAATCTGCGAAGCTCTCCATCTTCTTTCACCAGCAATAATTTCAAATGTTCCAGAGGCTCCAGGCTTAACAGTGATTGGCTGTATAATTCCCTGCTCTTTAATGGATTGTGCTAAAGATTCAAGTGCTTCTCTCTCGAATTTTTTTCTAGGTTGATCTTTATTGGTCGTTATTTTTTCAATATCTATACTAAGTATTCTTTCTTCAATCCCTATTGTTCTAACTACTTTGCTTGGCTCAATTTTCTTTGTATTGTTCAAAGTATTCTTTGTATTATTAGTTACTTGTGTTTTTGCTGGCTTTGCCTCAGTCGCCTCATTACTGGCTCCTAATAAGCTTCCCAAGCCTCTTCCCAATGCACTTTTTTTATTTTTATTTTGCGATGTTGTGGTCATACCTTAATTCCTTAAATTCTGGCTTCGTGTTCATTAGTTGTTGCTGGCTGCGGTCTGCTTGTCTCTATTTGCCTTTGATTCATCACTCTCTCATCCAGCTCTGTGGCCAGTTCAAGGTACCTTTTTGCTCCTATTGATTTTATATCGTAATGAAGTATAGAGCACCCATGGCTTGGAGCCTCACTCAACCTAACATTCCTTGGAATAATGGCCTTGAATACCTTGTCTGCAAAGTGTGATTGAATTTCAGAAACAACCTGATGACTCAAATTATTTCTCTTATCAAACATTGTAAGGACTATGCCCTCAATTTTAAGATTGGGGTTAAGATTCTTTTTAATAATTCCAGCTGTATTTAAAAGCTGACTTAACCCCTCTAAAGCGTAATATTCACACTGTAGAGGAACTAAGAATGATTGGGCTGAACACAGTGCGTTAACTGTGAGCAAGCCTAGTGAGGGGGGGCAATCAATTATTACATAATCAAATTTATCAGAAACCGCTTCTATAGCGTCTCTTAGGCGATACTCGCGGTTGGGCATGTCCACTAATTCAATTTCTGCACCCACTAAATCTGGAGTTGCACAAACGATTTTTAAGTTTTCGTGCTGAGTATTCTGAATAGTCTCCTCAATAGTCTTTTCACCAATTAATACATGGTAAACATTGCTATCTTGAGTTTCATACCTTTTAATTCCGATTCCACTAGAGGCGTTTCCTTGCGGATCCATATCTATAATAAGGGTTTTTCGACCTAATTCTGATAAGGCGGCTGCCAAGTTTACTGATGTGGTTGTCTTACCTACACCACCCTTCTGGTTAGCTATGCAAATTGTTTTGATCATTCAAGCTCCTCTGCCTATCTATGTTGCTCACTGACTATTCAGCGACTATTCTAGCCTTTAGTTGTTTAAGTTTTTAAACTTATTTACCGATTGTTCCATGTGGAACATTTACTGTCTAGAGGTTTTAGTAAAATATGATAAAAAAAGCATTATTTTTTCTTATTTTGCCCATTTTTCTCACTTCTTGCTTTGATAAGCGCATAAAAAATCCAGAATCTGTTGATTTGATTTATCTCGATATAAAAGAGGATATAAAAAAGATCGAAAAAACTATTCACCTGAGAGAAACTGAGATTCAGACGGTGAGGGGGGAGATGCAGTCATTGCCTATTCGCTCCAAAGGGATAACTGTTAAACAGATGCGTATTGATGCTATGAACAGTGATATTCAGCGCTTTAAGCAATTAAAGAAGTATATGAATATTAAGCTTAAAAAACGAAGAGAGATGGCTAAAATTAGATACGAATTGCGCTTTCAAGAGAAGCAAGAGTGGCCAGATAAAGAAGAGTTTAGAAAGTACTTAATTGTAAAGAATCACAGCCAAATGCCCGTTGAAGAAATAAACAAGTCTGACAGTAGTCGATCACCAACTCATACAAGGGATGTTGGACGAATTCTACAGGGCCTCTAGATGTTCCACGTAGAACAACCAGGCAATAGATCTAAGCCTAGAGTTTACGCTCAGTTTTAATAACAAATCTTTCGCCATGGCCCTTAGGTAACTTATACTCAAAAAGCATATCAGGTTTCCAGGTTGTCAGAAGCTGGGAGGGTAGTTCACCAATTTCATTCGGCCACAATGGGCCCTTAAGGTGATAGTAGGTTGAACCAGGGGTAAAGCTCTTATTTGAAAGTAATAGGCACTTCGTAAGCGAACCAAGCCCTCTACTCACAGCACAGCTAATTGATCTCGCTTTAATTTGTGAAATATCGGCGCAATGCGCTGCGACATTCTTTAAGGCTAATTTAGTAGCCATATATTTAATAAACTCAACTTTACGCTGATCACTATCAACAAGAATAAACTTTCTATCCTGATCAAGGATAGCCATAATCAAACCAGGAAAGCCATTACCTGAACCTAGGTCATAAATAATCTCTGCCTTAGTGTCTTCTAAGATCTTTTGACCCGAAACAAAGCAGTCAAGAAAATGGACTATGTCCGCGTTATAAATAGATTTTTTTGAAACAAGATTGATTTTAATATTAAATTTTACTAGATCCTCATGATAAACCTTGAATCTATTTAAGTGAGGCGAGTCGGGGATCAGCTCTTCCATTCTCCAGTAAACCTTAGGTTTACCATCTAAGCCTTTAGCTAGCATTTCTGCCTGGGCCTTTTCCTCTTCAGTTGCCTCTAGAAATATGTACCTTCCGCCTTTTGCCAATTTTCTTCCTTTTTTTACTTTTCAAGTAAAGCATAATTGCATGAATAGCTGATGGATTAACACCGCTAATTCTTGTAGCTTGCCCAAGAGTTCTAGGGCGAACTAGGTTTAATTTCTCTTTTTCTTCAGTGGATAAACCAACTAAATCATCATAAACAAAATCAGCGGGAATCAATAACTTCTCTAACTTTTTTGTTTGTTTTATTTTTTCATTTTCTAAACTTATATAACCTGAATATTTTACTTTAATTTCTACCGGTTCGTATACATCTTTCGATGGCATTTCTATATCAAACCGACTCAAGTCCAAGCTTTTAATCTCACTTCTTTTTAAAAGTGTGTCCAATGTAATTGGCTTTTGTAAAATTGGTGTTTTAAGTTGTTTAAAAATTTCTTGGGTGGCTGGCTTAGGAGTAATTTTTGTAGAAGATAAAATATTATAAAAATTTTCTCTTCTGGTACGTAAATCCTCAAGGTCGCGTTTTTTATCATCATCAATTAATTTATACTCACTACTTACTGGCAATAATCTTTCTAAAACATTATCTTCACGAAGTATTAGCCTATGTTCAGCTCGAGACGTCATCATGCGATAAGGCTCTTTAGTTCCCTTAATAACTAAGTCATCAATAAGAACACCAATATAAGAATTATGTCGCTCTAAATGTAGAGGCTCATTATTTAAAATTTTAAGAGCTGCATTAGCACCGGCGACTAAACCTTGGCCCGCTGCCTCTTCATACCCACTTGTTCCATTGATCTGGCCAGCTAGATATAAATTAGCCAAAGCCTTTGTCTCTAACGAATGAGTAATCTGAGTAGGCTCAATAAAGTCATACTCAACTGCATAGCCAGGCCTAATCATTTTAACCTGCTCAAGTCCGGGTATAGTTTTAAGTAGCTGATATTGAACATTTTCTGGTAAACTAGTGGATATCCCTTGAAGGTATATAGTTTGAGTATTCAATCCCTCTGGTTCCAAAAAGGTTAAGTGGCTTTTTTTCTCACTAAATCTTGTAATTTTATCTTCAATACTTGGGCAATACCTTGGACCTTGTCCAGAGATAGCTCCAGAGTACATGGGAGATTTATCTATATTATTTCTGATAATCTCATGAGTTCTTTCATTAGTATTAGTCATAAAACAGGCTATCTGCTTAAGCTTAAGTTCACTTTTACTTCTAAAGCTAAATGGATAAAACTCTTTGTCACCATACATAGGAGTAGTCATTTCCCAGTTAATACTATCAGCTAATAACCTGGGAGGAGTTCCAGTTTTTAATCTTGTTACTTTAAAGTTATAATTTTCTAATTGGTCAGATATACCTGTAGTTGCCTTATCGCCAACTCTTCCACCAGCTATTTGCTTATCACCAATATGCATAACTGCATTCATAAATGTTCCAGTAGTAATGATAACAGCTTTAGCCTTAATTAAACTTTGATCAATTAAGTAAATACCATCAACTGTATCATTATTAATTGATAAGCTAACAACCTCGCCCTCAAAAACTGTAAGGTTTATCTGATTCATCACCCTTTTAGACATATAATCACAATATAAATCTTTATCGCACTGGGCTCTAGAACCTCGAACAGCAGGGCCTTTTTTTGAATTTAATCTTTTAAATTGAACGCATGTTTCATCAGTAGCAAAACCCATTTCGCCACCAAGCACATCAATCTCTCTTACAATATGACCTTTTGCCAAACCACCTATAGATGGATTACAGCTCATAAAACCAATTCGATCTAAATTATTGGTTACCAACAATACATTTAATCCAAGTCTCGATGAAGAAAGGGCAGCCTCAATACCAGCATGTCCTGCACCGACCACAATAATATCAAAATTAGTCATAATCATTTACCTATACAAAATTCTTTAAAAACCTTGTCCATTACTTCGTCATCATATGTCTTTCCAAGAACCTCATAAATACTTTGTAGGGCCGATTGCATTTCAAAAGCTATAAATTCAGGGCTTTCATTAAGCTTCATAAGTTCTCGTGATTTATTAAGTTTATTTAAACAATTAGACAAAAGCTCATAATGTCGAGCTTGAGTTAGGACAGATGAGCTTTCATTGAAATTAATTTTTGATTGCTCACTAAGCCAGGATTTAACAGTGGCTAAACCATCTTTCAAAGTACTACTTGTGCTTAAATAGTTTGCCCATTCCATTGAAAATGAAAATTTTGATTCAAAATCACTGCTTGATAATACCTGTGAAGAGTCGCTATCGAGTAAATCTACTTTTGTATTAACAAAAATACAGTTTTTGCCATTGATGGACTTGAATATCTCAATAAAAGATTCTTTTTGTACATCTTTGCTCGAGGCATCAAACAAAAAGAAGATAAAATCTGACTCAGCTATCACATCAATAGTTTTATTAATTCCTATCTTCTCAATAGGGTCGTCAGTGATATGAATACCAGCGGTATCAGAAAAATTAAATTCTACCCCATTTATAATAAAAGATGACTCTACAATATCCCTAGTAGTACCAGGTATATTAGTAACAATGGCCTTTTCTTCACCAATAAGTGAGTTTAGGAAGCTTGATTTACCAGCATTTGGTAAGCCAACTAAAGAGATGTGCAAGCCGTCTTTAAGTTTTTTTCCGGTTTTATAACTAGCAATAATATCCCTGATTTCACCTGCAATAAGGCCTGTTTCATCAATAAACTCTGTTGCCGATACTAACTCAATATCTTCAGCAGAAAAATCAATATTAGCTTCTAAGTTAGCTAAAATTAAAGTTAGCCGGTCACTAATAGATTGAATATTATTGGATAAATGACCCTTAAGTTGATTCAAAGAAATATTAGCAATTTTATCTGTTTGGCTATGAATCATAGATAAAACACTTTCAGCCTGAATAAGGTCGATGCGACCATTAGAAAAAGCACGATAGGTAAATTCGCCTTTGCCAGCAAGGCGTGCACCATTGTCTATTAAAGTCTCTAATAATTTTTTAGTAATGTATTTTCCACCATGACATGAGACTTCAAAAACATGATTACCTGTGAAAGAACGACCTTCAGCAAAGTAAGTCACCAAAACTTCATCAATATCATTATTAGTTTTATGGTCTTTAATATAACCATAATAGACTTTATGGCTCTCAAGTTCTTTCGGTAAAAATGGACAGGCTCTTCTAATAATGGACTCTGATTCTTCGCCGCATAACCGAATTACTGAGATTCCACCAACTCCAGGTGGGGTAGCAACAGCACAAATTACGTCATCAGAATCAAAATATTTCATTTTTAGGTAGTTCGTTGTGATTCAGTATTACCTGAATCCTTTGTTAAAAATATTTTTACTTTTTTAAAGTGCCCATCGCCAATAGAGCGACTTTTAACTCGATCATCATCAGCTAAAAATTGATGAACAATTTTTCTTTTACCTGGAGGAAGAGCTTTAACATACACAGGCTTTCCCTTTTGAATAACAATACCTTTAAGCTTATTTGCTAACTTCAATAGCGACTCATCTGAACGCTCTCTATAATTATCACAATCCAAAATTAAGCCAATACGATCTTCTGGTAGTTGATGCTGTAACACTCTTTTTAAATATAGCTGGAGGCCATCAAGCAATTGGCCATCTCTATTAAGTAGAAGCCCCTCATCAGTTCCATAAAGATCAATCTTAATACCGTTAGTTTCTTCATTAACTAATACATCAAATGATAGCTCTAAATTTGCAATGTTAATAATAGTTTCTAAAACATCTGCTAATAGTGCTGCTGGAGAATTACTTTTAGAATCACTTTCTTTTCCGCCAAATAATTTACCTAAAAATCCTTTCATCTTTTCCCTCTTTTTTAAATACCTAAGCTTTGCTTAGAACTGGTTGTGATAATGAAGTATCTCTCATCAATATAAAATGTTGAATTATACCGAACAAAGTACTTATAAAAATATAAAGTGTTAACCCACTTGGAAGCCCAAGCATAAAAATACCAAATACTAATGGCATAAACATCATGATCTTTTTCTGCATCGGGTCCATCGCTGAAGGAGAAATCTTCATTTGGAAGAACATAGCGATACTCATTAATACAGGCAAAATATAATAAGGATCCTTTAAACTTAAATCCTGTAGCCATAACATAAATGGAGCTTGGTAAAGCTCAATACTTTGACCAAGAACACGGTAAAAAGCAAAAAATATTGGAAACTGTAAAAGCATGGGCAAACAACCACTCACTGGGTTAGCTTTATTTTCTTTCATCAGGCTCATAACTTTCATGTTCATTTCTTGAGGTTTATCTTTTAACTTTTCTCTGATCTCTTTAATTTGTGGCTGAATCCTCTGCATGCGCTTCATTGATTTTGCAGAGTATATATTTAAAGGTAGTAAGATTAATTTAATAATTAATGTCATTAAAACAATAGCAAAGCCCCAGTTACCTACAAAGCTATATAAAACTTTTAATAATTTCAGCAACCAACGGGCAATAACATCAAACCAACCATAATCGATGATTTCACTTAACCCTTTATCAATTTTATTTAAAAAGTTTACATCTTTCGGGCCTATAAATGCAGTTACTAATATATCTTGCTTATTTTCATCATAATTTAAAACCGGGTAGTTAAGTTGGCCTAAAACTGTCTCATTTTCATTAATCTGATTAAAAGTAGGATAAGTGTTTGAGTTATTTACCATGGCCATAGAAAAGTAAGTTTCACCCAAGTTAACAATACTAACATTTTTTAGGTTTAAACTTTCTTCAAAGATAGCATCGCCCATCAACCTTTCATTAGTGTTTTCATATTTAACAAAAAGCTCTTGGCCACCCATCATAGGCATCATTATACTTGTTTCACTCTCCACCTTTTCGCCGGGAAGCAAAAACTTAATACCTTTAAAGCTATTATTAAATCCTGAAGATGAAACTTTAATTTTAACACTATATATTTCAGGGTTAATCTCAATTGTCTTTGTAATTGGTATGCCATTGTAATTAGCAACACCTTGATATCTATTTTCAGATATCTTTGAAATGCTAAAGTTTAGTTTCTTATTATTACCAAGTACATTAGTTTCAAAGGGAAGTGTTGATAAGTTTGTGGGTAAAGTTTTAACTTTTTTATCGCGGTCAAAATACTTATTAAGAACGATATTTTTTACTCCCATACCATAGGAACTAATATCAAAGTTTAAGTTATTACTTTTATAAGAAACCAACTTCTCGGCCACATTGTTTGGCTGCTTTTGGTTTTCTATAATATCAGTAGTAGTAGCTGTATTTACATTAGAATTAGTCTTTGTCGCACTATCAACTGTGTTATTAGTATTTTGATCAGTCGTTTGTGTTGTTTTCTCTTTATATAAGTGAGGATATTTTTTTTTCATATATCCATCCCAAACAAACCAACTTAAGCCTACAAAAAAAATAGCAAATATACTCTTTCCATCTAAAAAAGAACCTGGTTTATTATTTGTCATTATAACCTCTGAGAACATAATTAGGATTTAATCTTATAAAATTTTTAGGCACGGGATCATATCCACCTTTAGTAAGCGGGTGACATCTTATGATCCTAAGAAAAGTTAGGATAATACCTTTAATTGATCCATGTTTTAAAATACTTTCTTGAGCATAACATGAGCAAGTCGGGTGGTATTTACAAGAAGGCATAGAAAATGATGATAAAAAGACCTGATACATTTTTATCACAAAAAGTAGTGCTGACTTAATACTTCTTTTTATACTTTGTGATAAATTCATTAATCGATTCTTCAACTTCAATACACCTTAAATTTTTAAATTGATCTTTGCCTTTTTTAGCAAAAACGATGTTAACGTCTAAACAGAGAGAATTAATTTTATGAGATAATTTTCTTGAAGATTCTCTGCAATATCTTTTTAAACGATTTCTTTGTACGGCATTACCAACATATCTTGGTAAAGTCCAACCAAGACGAGAATAGGATAAATTATTAGATTGAAAATTAAAGATTAAACCATGTTGAGTATAAATTCGATGACCAGATTTTCTTAAACTTAAATAATTACTTCTCGACTTTAGAGTTATAAAAGAAGAACTATTTTCCACCTACAGAAACCGTAAGTCTCTTTCTACCTTTTGCACGTCTTCTAGATAAAACCTGACGACCATCTTTTGTTGCCATTCTAGCTCTAAAGCCGTGTACAGCTTTTCTTCTTTTTTTACTTGGTTGATACGTTCTTTTCATTACTAAACCTCTTTGAGAGTACTTGAATATAAATCTCTATTTCAGAAGGAATTTAAATACCTAAATATCTATTTTTAGGCAAGTTTATAAATTAAAAAATAAAGATTTATCTCTGATAATGCTCAAATAACACTCAGCAACTCTCTAGTTTGTTGTAATCACTAGATATAGAGTTATACACATTATGGCATCCTACGTTAGATGCATAACTACCTATTATTATATGAATATATAAATAGTAGTTTATTTATTATACTTAAGGATATTGAAAAAATTATATGACCATGATACTTAGTTTTCCACATTTCCACAGGGGTATACATGAGCACACAAAACCTATGGGATCAGATTAAAAACTCGCTCAAACTTAAAAATTCAAATAATGCTTTGGTTCAAATGTGGTTTGAACCAACAAACATTATTTCAATCGATGAGGATGCTGGCGGTAGTAGATTTAAATTATCTGTTCCTTCTGAATTACACAAATATTGGATAACACAAAATTTATTAGATTCTATTTTCCTAGAAATATCAGCTATTTATGGAAAGCCGTTTCAAATTGAATTTGTGGTTGAAGATGTTAGTCCAAAGTCTCCAAATGCATCAACGGAGTCTTCAATATTAAATCTTGAACAGGATAATATTAGCTTAACTAGCTCTTATAGTCCGCAAGTTCCGGCCCAAAAAAATAAAGACTCACTTAATTATGATTATACATTCTCAACCTTTGTAGTTGGAAGAAATAATGAGTTTGCTCATGCAGCTTCATTTAGTATTTCTGAAAACCCAGGTGGTAATAATTATAATCCACTCTTTATATGTGGGCCTACAGGTATGGGTAAAACTCACTTATTAAATGCTGTGGGTAATCAAATTAAAGAAAAGTGCCCTCACTTTAGAGTAAACTATTTATCTGCCGAACGATTTTTAAATGAATGTATTTCTGGAATCAGACGCCAAGAAATGGATAAATTCAGAAAAAAATTCCGTCAAGATTGCGATGTCTTATTAATGGATGACATTCAGTTTTTAGGGCGTGGTGAGGCTGTTCAGGAAGAATTCTTCCATACTCTCAATGATTTCTTTGAAAAAAAGCATCAAGTGGTGGTTGCTAGTGACAGAATGCCTAAGGATATCACAGGCTTAGAAGAAAGAATCCGTACACGATTAGAGTGGGGATTAATTGCCGATATCCAAATGCCAGACATCGAAACTCGTGTTGCTATCTTAAAATATAAGGCTGAACGAAAAAAGCTCAATATTAATCAAGAAGTTATTAATTATATTGCTCGAATCTCTAAAAGATCAATTCGAGAACTTGAAGGTAATTTAAATAAGGTAAAAATGTTCTCAGAGCTTCAGGGTCTTCATATTACATTAGACTTAGCTAAAAAGGTTTTAGCTACACATGATGACACAACAGCAATGACTATATCTGAAATCCAAAAGCTTGTGGCTGATCATTTTAAAGTTAAGGTCAGTGATTTAAAGTCTAAATCTAGAACAAAACAGTTAGTAATAGGACGTCAAACAGCCATGTACTTAATCAAAAAACATCTTGATAAGTCATTAGTAGATATTGGTAGAGCTTTTGGTGGTAAAGATCACTCAACAGTAATCAATGCTTTAAAGAGAATCGACAGTCAACTTACTACAAATTCTGATTTAAAGAGTGATATTAAGGAGTTAGAAACACGAATCCACAACATCACAGGGCTGTGAATAACTGATGTTGATAAATATGTTTAAAACTATGTATAAAAAACGTGGATAATATTTACCCACAAAATCACTGTGGAAATAGTGGATAAAATCACAAGGTTTATCCACAGTGAAAAGCTAATAATAATAAGTACTTAAACGGTTAATTGAGTTACTAACGACACTACTACTACTACTAGTTTTTAAATATAACTATAGTAAATAAAACGGAGAATAAAAAAATGATCTTTCAAGTAGAAAAAAATGACTTTCTAAAAATGATTACAAGAGCACAAAATATTGTAGAAAAAAGAAATACAATGCCAGTATTAGTAAATGTCTTATTAGAAGCTAAAGATAATCAAATTAAAATATTTGCTACAAACTTAGAAGTTAGCTTAACAGACAACTGTCCAGCGATAATCAAAACAGAAGGTAAAGTAGCAATTGCAGCTAAAAATTTATATGAATTAACTAAAGAGTTATCAGATGGAACAATATCATTTGAAAAACAGAAAAATAATTGGTTACAAATTACTCAAAATAAATCAAGATACAATATTGTTGGAATTAATCCAGATGAATACCCAGTATTTCCCACATTTGAAACCAATGAGTTTACAAAAATTCAATCAGATTTATTAAAAGAGATGATTGAAAAAACTATTTACAGTGTTTCAAATGATGAGACGAGATATCATTTAAACGGAGTCTATTTTGAAAACTTTTTAGAAGGTTCATTATGGAACTTCAGAATGGTAGCTACAGATGGCCATAGACTAAGTTTGATAAATAGAAAGTTTGAAAAAAATACTGATTTAAAAGTACCAATGCAAAATGGTGTTATCATTCCAAGAAAAGGTTTGTACGAAATTAAGAAATTAATAGATAATTCAGATTACAATGAAATCGAAATGGCTATTGAAGGTGCACAATTATTATTTAAAACAGATTCAACAGTATTAATGATTAGATTAATTGAAGGTAAGTATCCTAATTATAAACAGCTTATTCCACAAAACTTAAAAGAAAATATATCTATTGATCGTGAAAAACTATTATCATCATTAAAAAGAGTTTCTTTATTATCAAATCAAAAATCTAAAGGTGTTACTTTGAATTTTAGTGGCGGTAAAATGGAAATAACTTCAAATAATCCTGACTTAGGAGACGCTAAAGAAGAATTAGAAGTTAATTACAGTGGTAAAGATTTTAAAATTGGTTTTAATGCAAAATATATTTTAGATGTACTAGCTAATATTGATTCTAGTGAAATTGATATTTCTTTAAAGGATCATTTATCTCCTGGTTTAATGAGACCAACAAAAGATAATAGTTATACATGTGTAATTATGCCTATGAAGATATAAATGTCGTATGTAAAAGAAATTAATTTAAGAAATTTTAGAAATTTCAAAGAATTAAAATTAAATTTTAAAAACGGTGTAAATTTAATTTTAGGCAAAAATGGTGAAGGTAAAACTAGCATTCTTGAAGCAATTTCTCTATGTATTAGTGGTTCAAGTTTTAGACCAGGGAAATATGATACATATATAAGCTTTGATACAAATTTTTCTAATATTAAAACTTACTTTAAAGATGATTACTTAAACTCAGATGTAGAATTTAATTTTTTAAGAGATAAAAAATCAGTTTTATTCAATTCTAAAAAAATTAGTATAAATAAACTACAAAAAAAGAATCATTACATACTTTTTTCTCCTGAAAGCTTATCTGTAATCAAAAATGGTCCAGATGAAAGACGAAATTTAATTGATGAACTATTAAAGTCATTTAGTTTAGAAAATATTGAAGTAATTAATAATTTTAAAAAATCATTAAAATCAAGGAATAAGATTTTAAGGGATTTTAAAAAAGAAAATATTACTTATGATGAGGCCATTAATATTTTAAATAGCTTAGATGAACTATATTTAAAATATGCTAGTGAACTCACTCACAAAAGAATTGAAGTTATTAATCAAATAACACCATTTATAAAAAATGCTTTCCAGTATATTACTGGCAGTGAAAATGTGGATATCTTTGTGGATTATTTAATATCTTCAGAGAAAGCTAATGAATATTCATTGCAGACAGTAAAAAGCTCATTACAAGAAAAAAGAGCTACAATTCTTAAGGCAGAAATGGCTTTAGGAAGTAGTTTAGTGGGACCACACAAGCATGATATTCAGTTTTTGTTTAATGGAAGTGATTCAAGATATTATTGCTCTCAAGGTCAGCAAAGAGCCTTAATTTTAGCTTTTAAAATGGCACAAATTGTCTATCACTATGGTATTTTTAAGAAATATCCAATTTTATTATTAGATGACGTGATGTCTGAATTAGATGAAACAAAGCGGCACAATTTGCTCAATTTTCTGAAGGGAATAAATGCGCAAATATTTATAACTACTACAGAGTTTGATTTGCAAAATCAGATAGATCATTCTAGTCTATCTGTTTACAAAATAGTAGAAGGTAAAATTTTTGATAATAATTCTACAGGAGTTAATCTGTGACGAACGAACAAATAAATGTTCCTGAAAAAGCGAAGCCAAGTTATGATGCTGGATCAATTCAAGTTTTAGAAGGTTTAGAAGCTGTAAGAAAAAGACCTGGAATGTATATTGGTGATACAACAAGCAGGGGGTATCACCATTTAGTATCTGAAATTGTTGATAACTCGGTGGATGAAGCATTAGCCGGTTTTTGTACACATGTTCAAATAACGATTCATGCTGACGGTTCAATTTCTTGTGAAGATAATGGCCGTGGAATTCCAGTTGCAAAACATAAAAATGGAAAATCTGCATTAGAAGTTGTTATGACTGTTCTACATGCTGGTGGAAAATTCGATAGTGATTCTTATAAAGTTTCTGGTGGTCTTCATGGAGTTGGTGCTTCTGTAGTGAATGCATTATCTAGTCGTTGTTCTGTGGAAGTAAAAAGAGATGGAGTTTTGTGGAAGCAAAATTATTTAAAAGGAATTCCACAAGGTGAACTCCAAGAAATGGGCAAAACTGATAAAACAGGTACTAAAACAACTTTTAAGCCTGATCGTGAAATATTTAAAGATGAAGAAATAGAATTTGAATTTGATACCATGGCTGTAAGGTTTAAAGAGTTAGCATTTTTAAATGCTGGTCTACATATTACCTTAACAGATGAAAGAAATGGTAAAAAAGAGGACTTTAAATTTGATGATGGTATCGTTGCATTTATTAAAAATGTAAATGAAACTAAAAAACCATTTAATAAAGAAGTAATTTTCTTTTCAGGTGAAAAGGATGATATAGCCGTTGATGTAGCAATGCAGTGGAATGATTCATTCTCGGAATCAATATATACATATTGTAATAATATTAATACAGCTGAAGGCGGAACTCATTTAGCTGGTTTTAGAGGGGCTTTAACAAGATCTACGAACTCTTATGCCGGTGGAAAAAATTTATTAAAAGATTTAAAAGGAACATTAGATGGGTCTGATATTCGAGAGGGTTTAGCTGCTGTAATTAGTGTTAAAATTCTTGATCCACAATTTGAAGGACAAACTAAAACTAAACTTGGAAATAGTGAAGTAAAGGGTGCTGTTGAGCAGTTAGTTAACGAAAAATTTTCTGATTGGTTAGATAGAAATCCAGGTGAAGCTAAAAAAATTATTACTAAATGTGTAGATTCTGCTCGTGCTAGAATGGCTGCACGTAAAGCAAGGGATCTTGCTAGAAGGAAAACGGCACTTGATAGTGGTGCTCTGCCAGGAAAAATGGCTGATTGCCAAGAAAGAGATCCTGCTCTTTGTGAAATTTACTTGGTGGAGGGTGATTCAGCTGGTGGGTCTGCAAAGCAGGCTAGAGAAAGAAAGTATCAAGCAATTTTACCTCTTAGAGGTAAAATTTTAAATGTTGAAAAAGCTAGATTCGATAAAATGATTTCAAATGAAGAGATAAAAACAATGATCTCTGCGCTTGGTTCAGGAATTGGTAGAGATAATGTTAACATTGAAAAAGTTAGATATCATAAAATTATTATTATGACCGATGCCGATGTGGATGGATCACATATTAGAACACTCTTATTAACGTTCTTTTATAGACAACTTCCACAACTCGTTGAAAATGGATATATTTACATTGCTCAACCTCCTCTTTATAAAGTTAAAAAAGGAAAGAGTGATACTTACTTAAAAGATGAAAGACAATTAACAGAATACTTAATTGATACAAGTTTAGATAAAGTTAATATTTCTAATTTAAAAGATGGAACTAATGAAAAAGATTTAAAAAGATTTCTTTTAAATATTGATAAGCTTGAAAAGTTACTTGAGACTCTTGAAAAAAGAATGGAAAAGAATTTTTTAATCTACTTACTAAGCCAAAACATAACACTTAATGAAATTCTAAAAGAAGAAAGTAAAATTGCTGTTGTTATTGAGTCATTTAAAACATGGCTTAAAGACAAGCCATTAATTGGAATTAGTGAAGTTTCTTCAGATGTTAAACATATTGAAGAATACTCTTCAAATTCACTTAATTTAATTACTACAAAATTTGGATTAAAAAGAACTAGTGTTTTTGATAGAGGATTTATTGAATCATCAGAGTGGATAGAGTTAAAAGAACTTTGGTCTGATATAGAGTCTGTAGTTACCTTGCCAATTAAAGTAAAAGAAGGCACTGATACAGAAGAATTTACAGATTATATTGAGTTCAAAAAACAGGTGATGGAAAAAAGTAAAAAAGGATTGTATGTCCAACGTTATAAAGGTCTTGGTGAAATGAACCCTGATCAGCTTTGGGACACTACTTTAAATCCAGAAAATAGAAATCTACTAAGAGTTACAATTGAAGATGCTATGACTGCAGATGAAACCTTTTCAATATTAATGGGTGATCAAGTCGAGCCAAGAAGAAAATTCATTAACGATAATGCATTATTAGTTAAAGAATTAGACGTATAAATTTAAAGGTAAGTTATGGATATGAATCAAGGTCAAATTACTAATATCGATATAAACAAAGAAATGCGTGATGCTTATTTACAGTACTCCATGAGTGTTATTGTAGGTCGTGCGTTGCCAGATGTTAGAGATGGCTTAAAGCCAGTACATAGAAGAATTTTATTCGCTATGGAAAAATTAAGTAATCAGCATAATAAACCTTATAAAAAGTCAGCCCGTATTGTTGGTGATGTAATCGGTAAATATCACCCTCATGGTGATACAGCTGTATATGATTCAATAGTACGTATGGCTCAAGACTTTTCATTACGTTACCCGCTAGTAGACGGACAAGGTAACTTTGGTTCAGTAGATGGAGATTCTCCAGCTGCTCAACGTTATACAGAAATTCGTATGACAAAATTATCTGAAGAGCTCCTTGAAGATATTGATAAAGAAACTGTTAGTTGGGGATTTAATTATGACGATTCATTATTAATTCCAAATGTTTTACCGGCAAAATATCCAAATTTATTAGTAAATGGTTCAGCTGGTATCGCCGTAGGTATGGCAACTAATATTCCACCTCATAATTTAGGTGAAGTAGTTTCTGGTTGTATTGAATTAATTAAAAACCCTGAAATTACGATTGATGAGCTAATGCAATATATTCCAGGGCCAGATTTTCCTACTGCAGCCACAATCTCTGGGCGACAAGGGATTTTATCAGCCTATAAAAAAGGTCGAGGAATTATAAAGCTACAGGCTGTTGCTGAAATAGTTGAAAAGAAAGATCGTGAACAAATTATTGTTACTGAAATTCCATATCAGGTTAATAAAGCCAAGCTTATTGAAAGCATTGCTAATCTTGTTAAAGATAAAAAAGTTGAAGGTATATCTGATATTCGTGATGAATCCTCTCGTGAAGGAATGCGAATCGTTATAACTATGAAGCGTAATGAAAATGCTCAAGTTGTATTAAATAGACTTTATAAATTTACGCAGATGAGAACGAGCTTCGGTATTATTATGCTTGCGCTTAATAGTCAGAACAAGCCAGTAGTGTTTAATTTAAAAAATATGCTGGAAGCTTTTGTTGATCATCGTAAAGTTGTAGTTACACATAGATGTATTTTTGAACTTAAAAAAGCAGAAGCTAGAGCTCATATTTTAGAAGGTCTAAAAACAGCTCTTGATAATATTGATAAGGTGATTGCCACAATTAGAGCTAGTAAAGAAACGTCAATTGCAATGGCAAATCTAATTAGTGAGTTTAAGTTTTCTGAAAGGCAAGCGAAAGCAATTTTAGAAATGCGTTTACAGCGTTTAACTGGTCTTGAAAGACAGAAAATAATTGATGAATTAGAAGCCATTAAAAAAGAAGTTGAACGTTTAAGAATGATTTTAGCAGATGTACAAGAAATCTATAAAATTATTGTTGATGAATTAACTGTGATTAAAGAAAAATATGCTGATGTAAGAAAGACTAAATTAGAAGATGCTGCTGATGAAGTTCAAATTGAAGATTTAATTCAGAAAGAAGACGTTATTGTTTCAATGACTTATTCAGGTAATATTAAAAGAATTCCTGTTGAACAATACAAGGTACAAAAGCGTGGTGGTAAAGGTGTTAAGGGTTCAGGCTCTAAAGAAGAAGATTTTGTATGGAAGATTTTCTCAGCGAACACCCATACAACATTATTAGTATTCTCAGATAGAGGTAAATTATACTGGCAAAAAGTTCATAAATTACCTCAAGGTTCAAGAACTTCGAAAGGTAAATCAATTAAGAATGTAGTTCAATTAAGTCAAGGTGAAGCGACAAGATCTATTGTGACTGTTGAAGAATTTAAAAAAGAAAATTACATTGTGATGCTTACTGAAAAGGGAATAATTAAGAAGACTTCTTTAGAACTATTTTCTAAGCCAAGGCCTTCTGGAATTATCGCACTATCAATTGATCTAGATGATAACTTAATTGATTCAAAAATGAGTTCATCTGCTGACGATGTACTAATTGTTACTAAGCAAGGTATGTCTATTAGGTTTGATGAGAATGGTGTTCGTGGAATGGGTCGATCTGCTCGTGGAGTTAAAGGAATAACTTTAGGTAAAGAAGATCAAGTTATTGGCATGACATTAGTTCCAAAAAATTGCACAGACACTTTACTAATTGTTACTAAGGGTGGGTACGGTAAACGTACTATTTTAGACGAATATCGTGTTCAAAGTCGCGGTGGTGTAGGAATTATAACTCAGAAGATTAATGATAAAGTTGGTGAAGTTGTTAGTGCGCGCAGAGTTAGAGAAAATGATGAAATCATTATTACTACTAATGAAGGGCAAGCTATTCGCATGTCATGTAATGATATTTCAACATTTGGGCGAAACACTCAAGGTGTGAGACTTATTAACTTAAAAGATGGTGAGTACGTTACAGGTATTGCTGTTTTACGTGATGATGAAGATAAACCATCTGAATAAACTTAAGTTTCAATCAAAATATTTTACCTTTATAGATAGTTATTAGTATTAAGTTATTAATAACTATTCTTATTATTTTAAAATAAGGCTTTTAAAATGGCAAAAAATTATATTACTCCAAATGGTTTTGAAAAACTTCAAAATGAATTTAAAGAATTATACTATGGAGAACGACCAAAATTAGTAGAAACTATTACATGGGCCGCAGGTAATGGTGATCGCAGTGAAAATGGTGATTATATATACGGTAAAAGGCGACTAAGACAAATTGATAGTCGTTTAAAAGTATTGAGAGATAAAATTGAATCTGCTGAAATTGTAAGAAGAGATGACATAGATATATCTAAAATTGTATTTAGTTGTTTGGTAACAGTTGAAAATGAAGATGGCGAGTTATTAAAGTACCAAATTGTAGGAGAAGATGAGTTTAATATAAAAGAGAATAAAATCTCATGGAAGTCACCAATGGCAAAAGCTATGTTTGGGAAAAAAGTTGGAGATGAAATTATTGTAAAGAAACCGAGTAGTGAAACATATTACATAGTAACGAATATTGAAAAACCAAATGAAGATTAGTGTAATATTATTTTTATTAATTTTAACGAATTGTTCGATTGATTCTGTTAAGAATGAATTTAGGATTTTCGAAAAACATAAAAGTAATAGTAATTATGAAAAGTCCCTTAAAAGTTTAAATAAAATACTTTCTATTAGTAAAGATAAGTCTGTAATGAAAAAAGTTTATCTAGAAATGGCTGATCTGAATTTAGAAAAATTAAAAGATCCAGAATCGGCAATTATAATTTATAAAAAGTTAGCCCAGCTGTCTGGAGATGAAAATGAAAAGAATGAGTATCAATATTTAATTTCCAAAATATATTTAGAAGATTTAAATGATTTTGATTCAGCTATAAAAGAAGCTAATGGAATAGTTTATGAAAAATCTAGCAATGAAGTGATAATAAAAGCGAAGCAAATTTTAATTAAATCTTACAAAAATAAAAAAAACTACTTCCAAGCATTAATTGAAGTAAATGATGTTTTAAACAACTTAAAAACAGATAAAGAGCGACAGTTTGAGTTTAATATGATGAAGGCTGATATTCTCACTTTAGAAAATAAACACACAGAATCAAATGAGATTTATGAGAATTTGATTAAAAACTACCCAAGTCGTGCAATTAATGAAAAAGTTTTCTTGAATATATTGGCTAATTTTGAGGCTATGGGAGCTTAT
>CALLBC010000034.1 GCA_938001965.1 uncultured Bdellovibrionales bacterium
GGATCAATTATATCCGCGCGCTCTTTAACGCAACCAATGGTAAAAGCATTAAGAAATAATGCCATTATCAATAATATTACTTTTACGTTCTGCTTCATTTTTTCCCCTTATGAAAAAATAGTTTTAAAATAAATATGAAAGTCCTACACTTGTTCTTGATTTGTTATCATCTAGAAACACATCATTTGTTATGTAGTTATCTTGCCAGCGGTATGCAACACTAGCAGATAAAGTATCTGTTATTATATAAGACAAACTTGTTGATAAAGTTTGAACCAATTTAGTTTGTGATTCATAATCAATTCTATTATAAACAGAGTAGCTATTAGACCATGCTAAACTCTCTAATATACTTAGCCTTGCAGTGCCTGCCACTACTAGTCCAAATGGAGAGTAAACATTTTCACCACTAATATCTTCTTCAAACCTATAGTGTGAAAGCACCAAGCTAGCAGAACCAATTAATGTTAATCTTGGAAGTGGTAATGGCTGCTTAGTTACTGAAAAAGTCGTAATACTTGATGCAATAAAACCATTTCTACTTGAGTCTTCTGAAGTTGGAAGAGTTAACTTATTACTAAAACCAACTCTATTCCCTCCGCGAGTTTTACCAAAATTAGGCTTTGAAATATACAGTTCAGCATCTAATAAACCGTACTTACTTGGGTTGTCGGCCTCTAAGTCTGAAGGAACTAAGTAATCTAAAGCAGCACCTACAATCCAACTTTCATTGTATTTATAAGATGTACCTAAACTTGAATAAATGAACTCTTCAGCAAACTCGTCTATGCCTCTGTAGTATCCCATGGCAATACTTGAGTTCCACCTTTTACCTTGTAGCGCTTTATATTCCTGAACAGTCATTCCTTGCTTTTGTGCCTCTTCAGCATCACCAGCAAATGTATTAGGAGAAGCACAAAGCACTGCAACCAATACTATTAATATGTGCTTTAATACCAACTGAGCCGTCATCTTATTCTCCTAAATTGTAATAATACAAAGTATGTATATACAAATTTAGTGCCACGAAACCCTTGAAATATTAGCCAAAAAAATTAGCTAATCTGATATCTTGTATAATAAATTATTATGGATATAGCCTCAGATCAATTTTGTGGCTTTTGAGTATGTAACCTACACGCTCATCTAAACTATTAATATTTGGTCTATTTTATCTAAGATGTAAGATGAATAGCCACCATATAGATTTTACAAAACATAAAGAAATATTTTGGTAAATTTAAGTTTAAAATTCAAACTGACAATTTGTGCACTTAAGCACGTAAAATGTCTCTAATAATTTCTATAAATTCTAATCTAACCTAGTTACTTCTTACTAGACCAATAGCTCTTATATAAAGCCTTCAAACCAACAACCCTATATTAAAGTCCATGAAACTTACCCTCTAAAACTAGACCTATTATTTTCTGTTATTACACCCATTATATTAACGCGCATTTATTCAAGACTAATGATTAGAAATACAGACTTATTACCCCCCCTTTGTATAAATAAAATTTACCAATTGATAATATCTATCTAACAAAAAAATGTTCGCGGTTACCCCATTTTTTTGACCACTCATATTCTAGGATGGCATATGAAATTTCTTATAGTAATAGCATTATTATTTTCAACTAATTTACAAGCTCACCAGCATGTATCTGATATTAATACTACTAAGGCAATATCATCAATATTAGTTAATACCGATATTCTTGAACACTTAAAGTATGATTATTCTAAAAACATTGAAGCATTTGGCGTTGTAAACTTTAATGCCACACCTGAGCAATTAGCAGAAATTGAACACATAGCTCATGAAGAATTTAATCGTTGCGGTGGCTTTGAATTAGTACCCAATAACGAAGGCGTGTCTTCATTAATGGAATTAGCCGTTCAAAGCGCACAAAACCATATTAACTTTATGTACTTTTCTCCTGAAGAAGTTAAAGTGGATTTTAAATCTGAAATACTTGCAGCCACTGAAGAGTTAGATAGTGATAACCTTAAAGAGACTGTTCTTGAGCTTAGCTCTTATCATACTAGAAGCAGTAGAAGTAAAACTCCAAATAAACATGTTGAACACATGAAAGAAAAAGTGGATGAAATTATTATGACTTCGCCCTTAAATATTTCATCAGAGTTAATTGAGCACTCGCGCACTCCGCAAAAAACACTTAAAGTAAGAATTGAAGGTTTTAAAAACCCTAATGAGGTTATTGTTCTTGGTGGCCATCTTGATTCCACAAGTCGATTTAGATCACCGGCTCCTGGAGCTGATGATAATGCCTCAGGTTCAGCTAATGTTCTTGAAATATTACGTGTTATGGCTGAACAAAAACCGCCAGAGCGTTCAATAGAGTTCTTTTGGTACGCTGCTGAAGAAATTGGCCTTGTTGGCTCAGCAGAAATAGCTAAAGAGTATAAGAATAGTGATATAGATGTAGTTGCTGTAATGCAATTAGATATGACAGGCTTTGCCGGCAGTGGAGTGTTTAATATTTCAAATATTTCTGATTACACTTCGCCATGGCTAAGGCAGGTTATTGAAGAGCTTAACAAGCATTATGCTGGAGCTATCGTTCATGACTCTAAGTGTGGGTACGGATGTAGTGATCATGCTTCTTGGTATAGACAGGGTTTTAATACCGTTTTCCCAAGTGAAGCAAAGTTTAAAAATAAAAATAAAAAAATCCATACGAAAAAAGACACCATTGATCTACTAAACTTTGAACACTCTTTAGTGTTTTCAAAGCTTGGGCTAGCTTTTGCCATGGAGCTTGCAAATAGTGACATGAGGGGCCCTGAGTAGCCCCCTAGTGGGACAAACCAATAAATTTTATACCTTAAAATTTATACCTATTGACTTCAAAAGTACCTAATATAAAACTGTCCTCATATGGGTTTTTTCTACTTTTTCTCAGTATTGTTTATATATTCTTTTGTATGCCTTTACTATGTATACTCTTACCGTGGCAATGTTCGTTATGACAGTACTGTTGAGTACTTCCGCAAAGGCTGGCCCATATTTACGCCATTTAATTGCCTTCTCTACATGTTTACAAAAAAAAGAGCTAAAAAAGCAATTTTAGATATGAACGACTTTGCAGACTTAAAAGTAATTGAAGACAACTGGGAAGTCATAAGCGAAGAAGCCCAAGCATTACATGCCAATAAATATTTTGATACTGTTAAAGACCCTAATGCCAAGTCTTACTTTGATTTAGGCTTCAGGACTTTTTATAAATATGGTTGGAGTAAGTTTTATTTAAAATGGTATGGCTACACACATAAGTCAGCACTCAAACATTGCCCTAAAACCCTTGAGGTTTTAAAAAAGAGTAAACTTGTTAAAGGAGCCATGTTTTCTTACCTACCACCTGGCGGCAAACTAACTCGCCACCAAGACCCAATTGCATGCTCTTTACGATATCACCTAGGCTTAAAAACTCCCAATAATGATAATTGCTTTATAAATATTGATGACCAATTTTATTCATGGCGTGACGGCAAACCATTACTATTTGATGAAACTTATATTCACTTTGCCAATAACAATACTGATCAAGATAGAATTATATTAATGTGTGAAGTGGCTCGGCCAATGAACCCAATAGGGTCTTTTTTAAATTTATTTTATAGGTTATTCATGAAGTTCAGTGTTGTTCCCAACTTACCTGGTGATCGCAGAGGCCTGTTCAACCTTGTCTTCTCAAGTATTTCACCCATTTTAGGAAAAACTAAAGGGCTAAAAACTACTAACAATGGTTTATACAAAGTTATTAAATATAGCGTAAATACTATCTTAACTGTTCTTCTTGTTTATTTGTTTTATGGTATTTTTAAACTTATTACATATTTTATAAATATTTAAGATGATTATCTAATTATAAATAATCACCCCTAACTAATTACATATTTTTAATAAATAAGTTTGCTAGCTGGTCAACTTGCTCTACTGAAATTTTATTTATTGCTGCAGCTTTTTTATATACCTGGTTTAACTGTAACTTATGACCTAACTTATGCTGTTGAAAGGCTAACTCTATTTCAGATAATGAACTTCCTAAGATGGCCTTAGAGTATTGATCGTAATTGTAACTAGTCATATGAGCTTTATCTTCATTAATTAGTTGCAGGCTTAACTTAGCAACCTTAGCTGCTCTCTTAGGAGATAGCACAAATGTTACAACCAACTCCTCTTTTGCATTATTATATTTAATTTGATCAATTAACTCATTAGCTTTAGTTAAATCACTTGTAGTCATTTTTTGTTTAGAAAAATAAACGCCTGATGCTTCATCTACATAAATGGTTTCACCAGCCCAACGAGTATCTAAATTTAAAACAGAAGGGTTACCAATTTTTAGATCGTAATAAAAATTTGACTGATTGTTTTCTAAGAAAGTATTTATGTCCTGCTTAGGATCATAATTTGAGATATTATATGCTGTATATGAATTATTGGTGTTATTTCTAACAATGATATAATTTTTTTTTCTAGTATCATTCTTTATAACCTTAGCATCAAGATTAAGATCTACCTGCAAAGCTCTTTCAAATTGTATTGAACGGTCACTGTGAGTATCAGCACAAGATGCAATTATTAAAGTAATAATTAATGTGGCTATTAGTTTCATATTTGGCTCCCTAGTTTAAGCAGAACCTATATTTTATTAGAAATTTAGTATAGTTAAATTAACTTAAATATTAAGCATATATTAGGAAGTATTAAGCCAGCACTCTATAAGTTATGAAAGCTAAAATATAGGCCACCACACTATAACCAATGAATATATAAATGGGCGCTGTCCATGACCCTAGCTCTTTCTTCATAACAGCAAGGGTAGATGCACACTGCAAGGCAATGGCATAGAAAACTAAAAGGGCTAAACCGGATGCAAATGTAATTCCTGAGTCTTGTATACTAGATACAAGGTCAACCATATTTTCATCCGCCATCTCAATTCCAAATAAAGTCCCAAGAGTTCCTACAAAAACCTCTCTCGCCAAGAAAGAAGCTAATATAGCAACACCATACTTCCAATCTAAACCCAGAGGCTCCATAAATGGCTCAATTAATTTACCTAAATAAGATAAAAATGAATCATCTAAGTGCCCTGCTCCGTTTGGAAAATAACCTAAAATCCAAACCACAACAGTCACTGTAAAAATAATGCCACCGGCACCTGCCACGAAAGACCATGTTGTTTGTAGTGATTTAATAATTAGAGCTTTAAAATTTGGCAAACGATATGATGGTAATTCTAAAATAAATGGAGCATCAGATATTTTTTGTGTGGCTTTACTTTTTGATAACAAAATGGCAACCACCAAAGCCATTACAATCCCCAAGGCAAATAATAAAAAGAACGAAATACCTTGCAGCCCAATTAATCCACCAAAATAAGTTGTAGTTGGAATAATTGCAGAAACAAGTAACGCATACACCGGTAGCCTTGCAGAGCAGCTCATTAGAGGGACTGTTAAAATAGTTATGAACCTGCGCCTTGGAGAGCCAATAGTTCTAGCAGCAAAAATGGCTGGTATTGCGCAGGCATGACCCGTCAAAAATGGAATAAAACTTTTACCTGATAGGCCAAAAAACTTAAGTGGTTTATGGCAAATCATTGCAGCCCTAGCCAAGTAGCCTGAATCTTCTAAAAAACCAACTACCAGGGTTAAGAAAAATATTTGCGGTACAAACACTAAAAAGGAACCAAACCCACCAAAGATGGCTTCAGAGGTAAAGTCTTTAATTAAGCCATCACCCATAAATGAAGTAACAAACTCCCCTGACTTACTCACTATTAACTCAATAAAATCCATAAATGGAACAGACCAAGTGAAAATTGATTGGAATAAAATCAACATAATGAATGCAAAGCTAAGTAACCCTAAAACAGGAGATAAAAAGAATTTATCTAACTTAGTTTGTTTTAAAAATAGAACATCTGTTTTAATTCCATGCTCATCAGAAATTTTCTTAGCCTGCTCATAACTGGAGCTTGTACTAATTGCAGCCGCACTATTAGAGTAATCTTTTGCTAACAAGTACTCCTCAAGCTTATATAGCCCCAATCCCGTTTTTGCAGATATTGGGAATACTTTAGAGTTTAACTGCTTTTCAATACCCTCTACATTAATGGATAGGTCATTACTTTTAATTTCATCCATCAGGTTTAAGGCAAATACTGTTGTTACTCCACTTTTTTGAGATCTCTTTAATATATCAATACCAATGGTTAAACTTGCTTTTAAGTTTGTCGCATCTAAAACACACAAAACTAAAGATATTTTTTTATCACTTAAAAAGCTTTCAAATTTTTCAATAGCAACATTTTCATCTTTTGTTGTTGAGTTAAAGCTATACATTCCAGGAAAGTCTATAAGCTCAATATCTTTGTATTTACCCTTTTTTATATCAACTGTAATTCCGGGGAAGTTAGTTACCTTTTGATTAAGACCTGTAAGAGTATTAAATAGTAAGCTTTTTCCTGAGTTGGGCTTTCCAATAATTGCAACACTAGACATTAGCTCTCAAGCTCCACTTCAATTGAATTTGCAATTGACTTCTCAAGGGCAAAAATTCCGTTTTCTAAGCGATAAACTCTTGGGCCACCCATTGGGAGCCACTGCAGGCAACCCACAGACTCAGCCTCTAAGATCCCCAAATCTCTGATTTTAGAAGACACACTTTCAGATACCTCTTTTAGGTTCTTGATTTTACAGTGCTGATTTGGCTTAAGTTCCCATAATGTCATAGAAATTTAGGTATCATTACGGCCAAATGTAGTCAAAAAATGAGCAATTTATGCTTGGTAGTGAAAACGAAGTGAAAAAGGCCCTTTTCTTCACTAATATAAGGCTTTTAGGGCGACTTAATCACAAATAGGCATAATAGGAACTTCACCTTGCATACCTACATATGTTTGATGAAATTCCTCAAATCTATCCGTTTCTTGCCATTGCTCAAGCTTATTACAAACAGAATTTTTTTGATCTATGGTCAATTCATCATGTCCAATATAGTAATTCCAACCATAACCCCACGGAGATGTCCTACCTTTCGGGTTACCCATTAATTGAGTTGGGTGGCCAAAAACTCTTACCACTCTATAAAATAACTCAGCTGGTCCCTTAACATTTTTCATACATTGCTTTAAACGCTTGTCAGCTTGCATTCTTGCGTCTTCATTACCTCCCGCCCAATGTGCTATATCATGCTCAATACAGCAATGTGTCCACCCCTCATTACTTGTAAAAGGAAGGTATGACTGGGGAGATAAAGTGCACTTATCAGTTACAAAAGAGTTAATTTCTGAACTATAAGGCTGACTTTTAAACTCTTTAATAAGTTTCATAAAGTCATTGAGGTGATCATCAAAGGAATAAGCCGAAACAGAAGTTAATAATATTACTATAATCGTTAAAGCTTTCATATCAGCACCTCACTACTATTTAAAGTAATACAGCAATGTCTATGCCAAGTATCAACTAAGTTGAGGCCATCTTTAGCATCATCAAGTTACTGAAGTGCCCATTTATTCTAACTAGCTTTCTTACTAGCCTCACTGGCCTTGAGTACTTTGTTATCAACTTTTATACAAACATAAAGATCTTACAATTAGGTTACACAAGATTAAGTTACTGGCCCTAGACCTTAGAGTTGCCAATCTATACAACTAATTTCAGACAAGTTAATATAATGTAATACCCACAAGGAGCTTTAATGAAGTATTTAGCCATAACAATTACTTTCCTGCTATTTCTGTCATCTTGCGCACTTAACAACAAGGCGTCGGATACAAATAACCGAGTAACAGCCAGTGATTCAATACTCATTGGCCTGCATACTGATTTAAGTGAGGCCAATTCTAACTTTTTTTTAAACTCCATGCTCATCCATTTACCTACAGAGAATGAATACACTTTTAATACAGATCGAATAAATGAAGAGACCTTTTCCGCAACTCTAACTAGCGTAATTAATGAAAATGGAACTCATTTTTTAATCAAAAAAAAAGAATCGTATTTGAAAGAAAAAGTTGGATGGTTTTCTAAAGAGAAACTTGGTTATCTAATTGAAAACAAACACACTGAGTCCGTTCTAAGTGAAATAAAAAAAATGGCTAAAAATGGAAAAGAATTTTCTGTAAAAATAACAGGTAAGCCTTTTGATAAAATTAGAATCGCCGCTCAAGACAAAACCTTACATATATATTATAT
>CALLBC010000035.1 GCA_938001965.1 uncultured Bdellovibrionales bacterium
TTGCAAAAGCTGTCCAAACTCTTTCCTGAACTCTTTATTGGAAAAATACTTTTTATTAAGGTTATAAAAAAGATGGTTATAGCTCAAGGTGTCAGTCTTACGTATTGATACATCTTTAGGAAGCTTTAGGTCTTCGAGGTCACCAACAACAAAACCCATTGAAATGTCGATTTCATTTTTAGAAAAAGCATCAGATATTTTTTTAAGACCTTTTAGCTCACGAATATTCATACTTTTAAGGCTAGGCTTTTTGCCAAAATAGTCGGTTCTTGATTTTAAATTCCATGTTTTAGTTTCTTGGTTATACTCACCAGTCATTGGGCCACTGCCTAGAGAAACTTCTTTTTCACTAACAATAGAAAACCCCGGCATGGCGAGTAAATGAATAAAAGGGGCATAAGGTTTAATTAAGCTAATTTTGATTGTACTTTTATCAGGCATGGAAATGCCTGCTGGTATTTTTCCTTTTTTCAAATTTTTCATACCAACGACAGTATCAATTAAGTAGCCTTTAATTACTGAAGGAGATCCTTCCCAAGCGTGTCTGGCTAGAGAGTAAGCAACATCTGAGCTTGTAATTGGGCTTCCATCAGTGAATTTTGCATCTTTATTCAGTTTTAACTCAATTGACTTTAAGTCCTTACTTACAGTCCAGTTTTTTGCAAGATGAGAAACCAAGCGACCATTTTCATTTAATCTCACAAGAGTAGAGTAAAGGCTTTGGACTATCATAAAATGATGATAGTTCCATATTTTCATTGGATCTATTTCTGTGGGCATTGATGCTAATGCCACCTCGATATGCTTCATAGCTTTCCTTTTAGTTGTCAGCTTCTTTTTTTGTACAAAGCCAAGACAAAGAAGAATACACATAACTTTAGCTAAAGTCTTGTACATGATATTCTCCACTTGTTTTTAATATTAATAAATATTTTTTTATCTTTAAATTCAATTTTGGAATCTTTGTTTTGATGACTATTTTCAGCTCCAACATCAAATGTACGACATATTTGGCAGAGAGCTGTTTTAATCCATGAATCACTAAAGTCTCTTTTAAATGTTTGCGTTTCCGAGCAAAAATAAGTGGGTAATATTTTAGCACTTTCGCGGCTAATCGATGACTCTACAACCTCGCCATCATTACCAGTATATTTAATCACCGAATCACTTAATGTATTAAAGAAAAAAGGGACATCTCCGCGTTTAAGTTGAGCTAATTCATCAGGCAAAAAGGTATTGTCATCACCATCACCTTTTAAATAGTTTACATACTCATAGGTTGGCCTAATGACCACTCTAATTCGAGTATCTTTAATCTCGTTACAGGTCTTGAGTGTATGATCAATGTGGTCACTATTTTGCTGTAAAAAATCGATTGCCGTTAAAAATGATTGGCATAAGTCTGTTAGGTTAATATTTTTCTCTAAAGTTTTGTAAAATCCAACAAGCTTTTTGCTGGCCTTTTTTGAGAGCACAAGCTGAGTTTGCGATAGAAGCTCAATTTTTTCAAAAATGCATTCAATATCAATGGGGCAACAGTAAAACTGTCCAGCCTCATTGTGGCCCATCATAAGGTTATCGACATGAAGATCTGTAATTCCAAACCAAGCACAAAGAGCAAGTATTTTACCCATTTCAACAGACTCTTTGCTGCCATAATCACTTGAGTTGCTCAAATTTAACTTTTCAACTTTGCCCTCAATTTCAAAAGGGCGATTATTGATTTTTTTAAAATCTAAATATGGAAGTGGTGAGGCTACATTATAACCATACCCCTCAGAAAGCTCACTAAGAAGAACTCTTAGTGGGCTTTTTTTAGATAAGAATAACCATTCCCAGAAAATTGTACGAGGTTTTACAATAAACCCTGAACGATCTTCTTGGACAGCTTTTCCTAAGTTATGTAGCTCACCTAAATACATGGCTATTGAGTCACCGTTGGGAACGTGCTTGGAGCAGTGGCGGCAGAGGCTTCAACAGCGTCTACATCTACTTCTTCATAGTCATCTTCGTTAGGCTCTTCTGCTAGTGCTTGCTTAAGTTTTTCTTTTTGTTCAATAGATAAACTTTCAACAAACCTTAAAGCGCTGTCCATAGAGCTTGAGTTATCTTGTAGATAAATGGCTTGAGTGTTCTCGAGACACTCATTTGCAAAAGCTCCGCTAGATAAAGATATAACAGCTATAAATGTAATGGCCTTAATAGTATTATTCATAATATTTCCCCTTCGTTTAAATTTTATTAATTAGCTTCCGACATTTTGTATTTTGATAAATCAATACCTAGTTTTTTTATTTTATATCTTAAATCAGTTCTTGGTATCATCAGCATTTTAGCTGAGACACTTAAATTTCCTTTTGAGAGTTTAAGTGCTTGCTTGATATTGTTTAAAAACTGCTTTTCAAAATCCAATTTCAATTGAGGAATAGTTTTTAAACCAAGATCGTTTTGGTTCAGAGTTACAGTTTTTGGTAAATGAGAAACTTCAATTGTTTCTCCATCAGAAACGGCATGGGCTCTTTTGACAGCCATTTGCAATTCACGTACATTTCCGGGCCATTTATGGTTTCTGATCACGGTTAAAGCAGTTGAATCAAAGTGTTTTTGTAACGTACCAGTGTTTTCTTTTTCTAGAAAATAGCTAGTGAGTATATCTATATCTTTTTTACGCTCTCTAAGTGGAGGCACAACAACATCTATTCCGTTAAGCCTATAGAATAAATCTAACAAGAACTCTTGATTTTGAGCCATATCCATTAGATTGGTTTTACCAGCTGAAATAATTCGTGCATCAAAAGGTATTTCTTTGTTGCCACCAACTCTTCGCAACTTCTTTTCTTGTACACATCTTAGTAGTTTTTCTTGAGACTTTGGCGATAAGGACTGAATTTCATCTAAAAATATGGTCCCACCCATTGCTTCTTCAAGCATTCCAATTTTTAACTTATCAGCCCCAGTGAAAGAACCTTTTTCGTGACCAAAAAGTTCGGACTCTAATAATGAGGAATCAGGACCGTTGAATGAGGCACAGTTTACCGCTATAAAGTTTTTATCCTTTCTTCTTGAAAGCTTATGAATACCTTTAGCAATTAGCTCTTTGCCAGTACCAGACTCGCCCATAATTAAAACAGGGAGTTCACTTACATTTTCACCTGCTTTTTTTGCAACCTGGAGAGCAGATAATAATGTTTTTGAGTGGCCAGCCATTTTAAAATGTTTAAGTAGCTTTGATCTTTCACTGTTATCAATAGTTTCAGTTTTTCCTGACTTCCATTTATCTACAGAGAGGTCATAAAACAGAGATATGTGATTACCATTAAGGGGTTTATACAGGTAGCGAGTAATTCCAGCCTTCATCCAACTTTTTAAAACTTCGCTGTCTTCTATGCCAGAGATCATTACAGTTTCAATTTGGTTGTTCTTTGCCTTAAGCATGGGTACTATGCCTATACCAAGCTCTTCAGTTCTATTGGACTGCTTTAGCCTATGGTCAATAAAAGCTATAACAAATTCATCAGGAGACTCACTGAAGGCCTCCACACCATGAGTTATGGAAGTCACGCAGACAACCTCACAGTTTTTATCTTTTAAGACATATTTTATTGAATCGTGGATGATCGGCTCGTCATCAACAACAAGCACCTTTGGTTTTTTTAGAATCATACTTTCCCTCCCTCTCACTAATTATTATTGCAATGAGGGGACCAAAGGTGTGATTACGTTACAGGAGAGATCTAAGTTGCTAAATTTGTTTCAATAATTAAAAAGCTTTCCGTTTTTTACTTTGTTTTTACAAACAAATATTTACCACTAAAATAGGTAATATTAGCCATACCAAAAAGCAAACAACTTGTTAAATAATTAATATTACTTGCTATTATAAGGAATACTTAAATTGGGTAAAGTTACCCAGCCTTGCTTGTAAACACGGGTAATCGTTAAATAAACTTTGTTTTGTTAAATTGGATGATTTTAACCAGGGATTTTTTACAAGGTTTTTTGGTAAAAAAGAAAGTGTTATATAAGTATTTAACAACTCAGAAAAGATCAAACAAAAAAGTTGAAACTATCATGAATACTTTTGGTTCTGATAAAAAGCCAAGAGTACCTGTGCCTAATACTCTTGGGTAAAATGCTAATTTGTATAATTAGCTGATCCGCTACATATATTTTCTATAATAAGTTTTTTCTTAAGGCTCTCACATTTGTTAACAGCTTCTTCAATATCATCATTTACAAGTAAAAAACTTTTCAAGCCAGATGAGCCCCACTTCGATGAATGCATTAATGTAATAGCTGGTAAATTTCCTGCTAAGCCAACACAAGAACAATTTTCAGCTACATTTGTATTTGCATATGTGTAAGTTGAAAGAAGTAAGGCTATTGTCGCAATTATGCGTATTGTTTTTTTCATATTTATCTCCTGCTCGGGATTTAAGTTAATAGTTTTCATGTAGACCGGACTTATTATAAGCAAAATTGCTAATAAATTACCGTTGCGGCACAGTTCTGGCTTCTCACCAGATTCCTTCATGAAAATATCACATATCAAAAAGACTATGTTTTGTCCACTTTTAAGATGAACCTACATATTGATAATAAAGTTAGAACAAAAGAGATAGTAAGAACACGAAGCTTTAAATTCACCGATAGGCAATACTCTCCAATAAAATCAACTACTTTTCAGCTGGGTAATTTTACCCACTTCGCTAACTATACGTTCTGAAAAAAGAATTTCTAAAAACAGCAAAAACCTTACCCAAAATCCTTACTGGGTAAATTTGCCCAACACAATCATTTAAAAAATACTTCTTCTTTTAATTCAAACACTTAAGCCGTGCCATCGTGGTTGGCGCAAATCGTGAAGTAATAATTAGTGAAAGGGACGAATAAATAATTTTAAACGAGGAGGATTAAATGTTTGTTGAACCCACAATTAAATTTCGCAAATGCCCACGCTGTGAGGATTTTGCTTTTGAGAGGTTTAAAACTCACGACTACTGCTTGAGCTGTAACTTTTCAACAGAGTTAGATCTCACAGCTAAGGAATACAATGTGCCTAAGTGGGCGCTAGACTCAATGAAAGGCTCATGGGTTAAGTATGACTTTGTCTTTGATAAAGATCAAATAAAAGACAAAAAAGATGATGAGGTGGCAGCATGAGTTCAGCTTCAGAACACTTTTCAACTCAGCACAAAGTTTTTGTCGGCTCAATTTTAAAAGGCACAGTACAAAATGAAAAACAGATTGGCTCGGCACGCTTTATAGATTCAAAAGATAAAAAAAGATTTGAATTAGATCTTTGGGCTTTTGATAAGCAACAGTTCTATGTTGTTAAAAATTTCAATAATAAAAAATACACCATATTTGCACAAAAACGGAACACTATATCTGGAGTTCCTGATTTTAGTAAACCTATTGGCTATGGCTACACTGATAACAAACTGAAAGAGTACCTTCAGCTTCAAATCAATTTTCCGTGGCAAAAAATATATTTAAGTCTTTATCCAACACAATTACTAGGAGAAATATAAATGAAAGAAAGAACAGTATTAACAATAAAAAATGATTTTGAAGGCCTTTTAACTGTTGTCGGTTGTGTAATGCAGAAAAAGAAAACCGATATGATTTTAATGATGAACGAACCTGAAGACTACGTAGATAGAAAGCTTATAAGTGATCTTAGCGACTGGTTAGAAAGTAAAGGATACCCAAGAATCAGTACTGATATGGATTTTTTAAAGCTCTGTGACACTTTGGAAATACTTGGGGCACCTGCTTTTACCTCATTTCCATCAGATTTACATAGAGTTGTAACTAAGGCCAGCGGTGTCCTCATTCATTTTAGTAAGTTTCATTTTGATTTCCTGGATTGCTTTGAAGACTGGTCTTGGGAAGATGACGAGATTTTCAATGCAGTTTTTAACTTTTCAGATCTCCCAGACACTTTAAGAAAGCGTATTGAAAAGCTTCCCGAGAAAATATTCAATATGAGTTTTAAAAAGGCATCTTAATCAAACTTATCGGCACTTTAAATAATACAAATCGGAGAATTAAAAGTGGCTAAAACAAAAATTATACAGAAACGGAGTAAAAAGAAAACAAATAAGCCTCGTAAAGATGAATATGACAAGAACTATTTGCGAGCATCAAAAAAAGAAAAGGTAGACGCTGTATTTAGAAGAGCAGGTCTTCCAGCTGAGTTAAGAGATCTCGCAGATGAAATCCCACAGCACATCTATGATTTTTACTTATCTTAAAAATTAGCAAAATATATTTTATCGGCACTCCCTAATAATAATCAGGAGTACAAAATGTTAAAAAAACAATTAATCACTTATGCAGCTATTGGTGCAACTCTTATTTTATTGCCTCAACTTGGCTATTGCGATGTGGAAGGGACTTTAAACTCCATTCAAGACACATTGGTCGGTAAGCTGATGCCGCTGTTTGGAACTTTGGGCATTTGTTGGGCGGCCTTTAGTTTTTTTATGGGTAACCCAAATGCAAAGACTCATCTTTTCTTGGCAATTACAGGAGCGATCATTGGTTTTGGGTCTAGTTCTATAATTTCCTACGTTCAATCCGTGGTGAATTAAATGGGTCTTAATAGCTCTAAAGTTTCAAAGAGCTTAGATAAAAAGTTAAAAATTGCAGGCTACGAAGTTCCAGACATCTTAGCTATGTTTTTAATGCTTTCAATTCTAAGTTTTATTTTTTCAGAGGCTCAATACAAGTTTTTAATAACTTGGGGGCCTGTGGTTGTATTCGCAATCATTCTACGAATAGGAAAAAGGGGCAAGCCAGATAACTACTTGGTTCATCTGGTGCGTTTTTTAGCAAGGCCAAAGTATTTTAGCTCTTTTGAAAGCCCAGCCTCAAAACCTATTCAAGTTAAAAAACTAAAAACCACAAAAGGAAAACAAATATGAAAAAACATAGTTTAGCAGATCAGTTAGAGATTTGGGGCGTAGAAGATAATTTTACGCTCTTTAATGAT
>CALLBC010000036.1 GCA_938001965.1 uncultured Bdellovibrionales bacterium
GGCGCCAATGACATTATCTGTGGAAGACACCGAGATCATAAGAGAGAACATTGTTAAGTTCATCGCCAAAGTTCAAGGGCGAGTTAAGGACTCTCCTGAAGAGCAACTGGTTTGCTTAAATATAGATTGGTTTAAATTTTAAGATAAAAGCTTCAGAGGTTTTTAATCTACTTACCAACCAAACCTCTACACAAAGGGGCTGAAGAAACTATTTTAGTCATAGGATCAAAGCCAAAGCTGTAAGCTTTTTCATTAAATAGCGCTCTGATCTCATGAGGAACCTTGTTCATTTGTTCAATGATTATTTTATCAATTTTTTTAACATGCCCCAATGTCGCAGCTGCTTTAATTAATTTTTTCAATTCCGCGGATTGAATATTGGCAACAGAAACTTTATAAATAATATTTTCCATCCTACTCTCACTAGCTTCAGCAAGCAACTTCGGGAAGTGACCAGGATTTTCTTGTAAATACCATTGCACTCGAACCAGCTCTAGATCAATCCAACTTCTTGAAGGTAACTTTTGTAACAATAGATCTAATGTTTTTTTTGTGCTTTTATCTTTAAAAAAATTAAAATCTAAATCCTGAGTCAACTTCTCTAGAAGTTCAGGGCTTGATCGGTCAATAATTTGATGTAACTGTTCAATGCCAACAGTTTTATTATTTTCTTTAGAAGCACGAGAAAAAAAGTATTTTGTGAGCTTAGTAAGTATTCTGTCTGTATGCACACTCATCATTTGATCAAACACAAGCTTCATGTCAGTGTTCTGCCCTAATTCTTTCAAGTCTAGAAGTTCAATTTCTACAATAGACAATTTATTTAACTGACCTAGTATAACTTCAGGGTACACTTCAACTAACCATGGAATATTTACCAGTTGCCCCAACTCAAAAGGGCTAAGTCTAATTTTAGAGTTAATTAAATTAAATAATTTTCTGGATATACTTTGTTCATTTTCAAAAATAAAATATAATCTTAAACGTTCCCTGAATTCATGAACTGTTTGAGGATTTGATTTAGAAATTATATCATAAAGCTGCTCATTGCTATATTCAATGGTATTATTAAAAAACATATTTTTGAGCATTTCTTGACTTGCACGCTCAACATAAGCCTTCGTTGGCTCTACCAACGCCTTATCCTTACCAACAAGACTCTCTACTGGAATAGATTTTAGATCATCCATTGATAAATCTTTAATTAATTTAATCACATCTTTTTCCTTAAGTATTTCTATGCCCTCTAACTTATGAGCATCAACCATCTCATGAACTGGTGAGCTAAGAAACTCATAAATTCGATCTTTTAACACATCCATATACCTATTTTCTGGAAATCTTTCTTTATGAAGTATTTTAATTAGACTTAATGATGCATTAAAATTTAATTCCTTTAAGTATATTTCAACTTTATCGGAAGTTTTAAACTTTAATAATAACTCTAATTGCGATGATACTAAATCCTTATGAGGAAAGCTCGGATAATGATTTAAAGCTCTTTGCCCATTTATATCTTTAGTTTCAGTCGGAGCCGAAGCTAAAAGCTCACTTAAACCAGCTCCTTCAAACCAAGCTTTTAAACTCTTGTGAAACTGACGTCTATACTTTGGAGGCAAGGCACGGGCATCTTGCTCCTTAAGTTCTACTGCCCCAAGACTATTATCAAAAAGAGGTCCGTTAGACGAGCCTGAAGTATAGCCCACATAAAGCTGTCCTTTTAAGTTTCTGCCAATATGTCCACCTATAAATGGCCCTTCAAATGATATATGTGGGTTAGCTTCAGAAAAACTAACAATAGCCTCTTGTATCGAATTATGAGGCCCATTTGAAGTTATTAATTTGTTACCAGGCAAATACCTAAGTTCTCCATCGGCATTTAATGACATTGGCCAAGGGTATTTTCCATTTTTTATTACTTTTAGAGGGTAGGTCCTTTCATTGACTGAGCCATTAGTTTCTTCTGAACCAAACTGACCATTTGAAACTGCAAAACCTGCAAATCGGCCGCTTATGTCTGATACAAATATTAAATTGGTCCCTGGACCAATTAAGTCTAAATTTATTTTTTGGTTTAAGAATATTCGGTCACCACGATGAATTGAACCTTCAATTACTTCGTTAACAGGAATAAGCCCTTCAAAGAGCTCAACACCGCCAGTCTGTAATTCCACAGGAGGCACAACGATTGTGGGTGGTACATCACCAGACCAACCATTAGCTTTCACTTGGGCATTGGCCCTTGTGAAGCTAAGCACTAAAAGTATAATAATGTGAAATTTAAAACTCATTAAATATCCATGATTAAATAAAATAAAAAGTATCAAATTTATATAAAGCAAACTTGATGCCTAACAAGGTTACCTTATATTTTCGCTGAGAAGGTTAGTTGTATTCTAAGGCCTATATTGTCACTAAAAATGCTAATATTTAGACTATCTCTATTAGCACTCTAAGCACCTGAAATTAGTGTAAAAGTAACAAAAAGTGTTAACTATTATTAACCTTTTCTATGTGAAAACCACAAATTCACCCTCAAGTACTATTTATTTGCTTTTGAGCTAAAATATTAATGGCAACTATTTTGCTTTAGTTAATATAGAGGAGATCTTATGCGCAACAATAGCAAGCTATTACCAAGACTAATAATGATCATAAAACACTTGATCACATCATTGATTTTAGTAGCAATGACAGCCTGTGGAAATCCTCCTGAACCAAATAGTGCCCCTCAAAAAACACAAGGCACCTCAGATGGTGGCGGTGGCATTATTACTGGCAGCACCAAAGAAGAGGTGAGAGAGGCCATAGTTTATGTAAGAGATATTTTAGCTAAACATTACCGCAATGTAGATATTAGCAATGAGTACTTTTCTATTCACTCCCATGGCTATAAGAAAATCCCTGAAGTAAAAATTGTTATTGAGTTAGGAAGAAACATATTTAGGCTACAATATGATTTTTGGAGCGACTACATTTTTGAAAATAAATTCAATGAGAATCCTGGCCTGAAAGAACTTGAAGCTAAAGCCAAAAAGCTTTTTGATCAGCTAGGGGACAACCTAACTAATGAAGAGTATCACAAGATCAGCGATGAGTATGATGCTGTATCTAACAAAATCAGAAGGCTAGAAAAAGAATATAAGTTAAAATATGGATTTAGTCGTGACAAAACATCTTCTAAATATACCCATTCAACTAAATTATTTGGAAA
>CALLBC010000037.1 GCA_938001965.1 uncultured Bdellovibrionales bacterium
CTGAATAACAAGGTTCCTCCCTGAACGTTGAAAACAAAATATGGGTTTAGTTTATAAATACTTACTTATAGCGACAAGAACTTTATATAAAACCAAACCTTACTAGATTAGTGCGCAATCGAAAATACTCTATATATTTCAATAGCTTATGGTTATATTATTGCTTTGCCATTAACTCAGTTTAATAATATATTATCAGCGACCTACACACAGATATGAAGGACTTATCGTTATATGCCAGGTGAAATCCCACAG
The DNA here is from genome assembly GCA_938001965.1 of uncultured Bdellovibrionales bacterium. GTDB lineage: Bacteria > Bdellovibrionota > Bdellovibrionia > Bdellovibrionales > UBA1609 > JAHDIR01. The sequence continues at coordinate 256 of CALLBC010000037.1, forward strand.
CACTTACAAAAATACATTGTAAAGCAAGAAATAGAAAGTTACAGCTCCAGAGACCACGCTGTATGGCGGTACTCTATGCGGCAATTAAAGAACTTTCTATCTGTGAATGCCCATGAAAGTTATTTAGATGGCCTAGTTAAGACTGGAATTGAAATTAATGAAATTCCAAGTATTGAAAGTATTGATACTAAACTACGCCAATTTGGCTGGGGCGCAATCCCTGTTAGCGGATTCATCCCCCCAACTGCATTTATGGAGTTTCAATCCCTTGGTTTTTTACCCATTGCTAGCGGGATTAGGTCTCTAGAAACTATTCTCTATACACCAGCTCCAGACATTATTCACGAGGCTGCTGGACATGCACCCATTATTGCTAATCCTGATTTTTCTCAATATTTAAAAAATTATGCCGAAGTGGCTAATAAATCAATTTTAAATAAAAGTGACATTGATTTATATGATGCCATTCGTGAACTCAGTGACCTTAAAGAACACCCTAACTCTACAGAAGATGAAATAAAAAATAGTGAGCTACGACTTCAAAAGGTTTCTGAAAATATGGGGCCTCCTTCCGAAGCTTCTATTTTAGGGCGAATGAATTGGTGGACTGCAGAGTATGGATTAATTGGAAATAAAAATTCACCTAAAATATTTGGCGCAGGAATTTTATCTTCAATTGGTGAGGCCGAAGAGTGTCTAAAGCCTAACGTAAAAAAGTTACCTTTAACTATAAAGTGCATTGATTACTCTTACGATATCACTGAACAACAACCACAGCTATTTATCACTCCCAGCTTTGAACATTTATCAAATGTTTTAAATCAACTCAGTGAAATGATGGCCTATAAAATGGGTGGCCACACTTCCGTTGATAAAGCTATAAAATCTGAAACAGTAAACACTTTCCAGCTTAATACTGGAATTCAAGTTTCAGGCTTAATTGAAAAACAAATTATTAAAAATGATAAAACTATTTTTATAAAGACCAGTGGTCCGACGCAACTTTCAACTAATAACCAACAGTTAGAAAGCCACAACAAAGAAGCCCACCCTGAAGGTTATAGCACAATAGTTGACACTATTAATAATCAATGTCTATCTGAAATTAACTTTGATAAAATTGGTTTAAAAGTGGGTGCCTCTGTTGCTTTAAAGTTTGATTCTGGATTTACCTTAACTGGCCTGGCGAACTCCATTACTCGCAATAATTCTGACTTACCAATTGTTATACAATTTTCTAACTGTACAGTGACCTACGATGGACAAGAGTATTTTAAACCTGATTGGGGAGTATTTGATTTAGCCGTTGGCTCTTCAGTTACAAGTGTGTTTGGCGGCCCTGCAGACACCAAAAGCTATGGTGAGCTGTATAACTTTACAGCCCAAACAATTCCAACAGTAAAGTACTCTGCAAATGAGTTAAAAATATTTGATATGTATACTGCAATACGCTCATTTAGAAACTCACACAAAGATTTGTCAAAATTAAATACATTAATTTCTAGCTATATAACTGAATTTAGCAATGAATGGTTAATGGGCATTGAGTTACTTGAGATCCTTGAAAACTTCTTCCCTAATGAAGAAAGTTCTAAGTCTAAAATCCTATCTCAACTTGAAGTTTCGAGCCGCGGCAATAATGACATAAACACTTGCATCACCAAGGGCATTTCCCTATCTAAAATGCCTATTATTAATTAGCTTTCTTTTTAAAAATATTAGACATCACAGAACCTAAATCTGAATTAAAAATATTTGTTTCCGCCTTACCCTTAGCTTCTTTCATTTTAGTTTTAAGACTTAATAGCTCTCTTCTCGCTGGCAAAAAGTTTTCATTATAACCAAGTGATTTATTAAACTCTGCGATTGACTCTTCGTACTTCTTAGATCTTTTATAGAAAATTCCAAGTACAAGTGAGTATAGTTCGTTTCTTTTATCTTCTATTGAGAATGCAACTAATTCGTTATAGATTTCCAATCTCTGCTTTTTATCATCAAGCTTTTTATTAACCTTCATAAAGCACCAGTAATAGTAAAGGATGTTTGAGCTTTCCGGAGATAAGTCACGGGCCTTTTCAAAGTACTGAAGGGCCGCAGCGTAATCAGACTTTCTTAGTAAGTCTTCTCCTTTTTCCTTATATGATTCAGCCTTTAACATTTCCTCTGCCTTTTTATTACTTTGCTCTTTCAAGTAGGCTTTTTTCTTTTCAGGATCAACCAAAATACCGTGAGCTTCTGAGACTATAGAAAACACCTGTTGATTTAATTTTTGCAAACTCACTGGCGCACTCTGAGGCAACCTATCAGGGTGATTAAGCTTTGCGAAACTTTTAAAAAATGTTGATACAAATATTGCTCTTGTATCTTCCACCCCAAGAAATAAAAAAACCTCTTCAGGAAGCTTACCTTTAATTCCCTTAAGCATGCTAGTGAATCTTTGTTCAAGCTTTGGTATTTCTGCCTCTGTTAGCTCAGGCTCAACGTAGTTAATACAATCACTAATTTGTAAGAAGTAAATTAACTTTGTAATTTGGGCTGCATCTTTCGTACTTAATAATTTAACAGCAGAAGTTTTAACTTTTAATGATTCAATTACATCTAAGTTATTAGAGACCAACGGAATAGTTTGTAATGTAGAGTTATTTTTATAATTATCATTCAATTGAATTAAGAAATCATGAATCATAGATGAGTATGATTGTAAAAATAAAGGATCAACCTTATTTTTAATCAAATCAAAGTTCATCAAATACTTATTTGGAATTGTTATAAGGCTAGTGTTATTTATTGGATCTATTTCAGCAAAACTACACTTTACAGCTCCTTCAGAGTTTAACAATAGCTTTGAAAATAATTGTGCACTAGATGAACTTTCAATATCTTGAGCTAGATGTGGGCTAAGCATTGAATTTTCAACTAGCTCAGCTATTAAGTCACCCTTACCATCGATAAATTTGTTCATTTGATCTATATTTGTGTAACCCTTATTTATAACTTCACTTTTAACAAAGTCATTTTTATTTTTTGAAGTACAGAATACTAAATCACCATTAGTAAACTTAAATGTGTAATTATCTCCTGCCTTCTCAAGATCAACTTGGATATTTAATTTATTAGTTGTTATTCCAGAAAACAGTAGCGGAACTTCTAAGTCTTTAATCTCGGTTATTTCTGAAAGCTCTGGAATCCCTTCTTGGCCTTTTGAAATGGACTTTAGCCAATTCCGACCTTCTCCACTGGAGGACAAGCTGCTTGATGAAAATATTGATAGTATTTTTTCTAAATCTAAAGGTTTGAACAAAAAATCGTTAGCCGCTGATTTTTTAATTGACGTCTTTGCAAAATTTTTATCTTTAAATATTCCGCTTATTAGAACAATTTTATCCTGAAAGTTAAGGTCTTCACGTAGCTTTTTTGCTAACTCAACACCATTCATTCCTGGAATCATACAGTCAATGATTGCTCCATCAATTTTTTGAACTCTCATTACACTTAAAGCTTTATCTGCTTTAGATTCTGTTATTACATCAAAGCCTTTGCGCGTAAAACATTCACTCAATGCCTTTGCAATTGTACTGTCGTCATCTACAACTAATATTTTCTTCTTTGCCATACTCAACTTTTCGGCAAATTATGCGACAATCTCAAATAAAACTAAGTATTTATTCTATCATAATCGACTAAAGTCTATTTAGTTTTTGGGGCGGTAAGAAAGTAATATATCATCTCCAAATCTTTGGATTTCAGGAGCACTTAATAAAATTTTATTTTCCAACTTTTCACAAACTAAACCCTTGGTCCAGCTAACACCAAACCCGGACCCAATAATTGATGGAGATAGAAAGGTATAAATTTTATTAAATACCTTTTGATTTAAGAATTCAGAAATTGTTTCGGCACCACCCTCAACTAGAATTGAATTAATATTCATTTTCTTTAAAGTATCCACTAATGCAATTAAATTAATTTTACCGCTTTCAGTAAATTCTATTTCTATGTGGTTAAACGTGGAACTTTTAACTTCATCACCACTTACACTTGCAATATAAATATTTTCACTACCAATACTTTTCAACAACTTTGAGGTCTTAATAAATGATTTTGATCTAAAGTTTGGATCCAGTATTATCACTTTATTTTTTTTATTAGTAAATTGATCAAGTCTAATATTTAAACTTGGGTTATCATCTAGTAAAGTACCAACCCCTATTAGTGTTGCTTCATGTGTTGCTCGTAAGTAATGAGAGTGTTGCCTGCTTTTATCGCCTGTAATCCATTTACTTTCTTTATTTTGCAAAGCTATTTGCCCATCAAGGCTTGAACCCATTTTAATGGAAACAAAAGATTTTTTGTTTTCCATGGAATATACAAATTTCTCCACTAAAGAACTAAGCTTACCCTCTACATCAATTGGAGGGTTATATTTTTCAATGACTATAGAGTTTCCTCTCATTTCATCAAAGCCTGAATTGTCAAACAGAGGGTTTGGGTCTGAGACTCCATAAATTACTGTTCCCACGCCAGCATCAATTAAAGCATTTTTACACGGCGGTGTTTTACCAGTATGACCACATGGCTCAAGCGTAACTATAACCTTGGCACCTTTTATTGTTTCTTTTTCTACCACAGACTTTAAGGCATTTATTTCAGCGTGAGGACCACCAAACTTTTCATGAAAACCAAAGCCAATAAGCTTATCGTCAGAATCTAAAATAACACAACCAACTGCAGGGTTTGGTTCAACATAACCCAAACCCTTTTCTGCAAGCTCAATAGCAAATGCCATAGCTTGATCAACTGTTAATTTTTGATTTAACTTTTCCACGACTGCCAATATTCTTTTAATTCAACTGAATCTAATATTGGGTCTCTTTGAAGTGGCCAACGACTATCTACCATAACAGCAGTTTCATCTGTTTTTGTCTTACCTTTAATACTGTCTACTGCCTTAGGGTGTGGACCATGAGGAAAACCCGCGGGGTGAAATGTCATCATACCTGCATGTAAATTATCACGGCTAAAAAAGTTTCCGTCGTGATAAAATAAAACTTCATCATAATCAATATTTTGATGATAAAAGGGAACCTTTAAAGCATCTTCATCTTCCTCAAGAGGCCTTGGTAAAAATGTACATACAACAAAGTCTCTTGCTACAAAAGTAGTATGAGCACTTGGTGGCAAATGAGCTCTATGGCTCATTAATGGCATCATATTTTCCGTATTTAAAGTATACGGAAACAAATCCCCTTTCCAACCAACAACATCATAAATCGTTTCATCATATGAAAATTGTGTAATTTTATTATTATGTTTTACCTCTATTTCAGTACAAGAAATATTTTTTTCATTTGCTAATTTATTTAATTCATCAAGGTTTGGCTTACCAATAGTTTCAATATCAAAAATTGCATGTCGCCCAGCTATACCACGATCAAAGTCTTCAAAATGACTTGATTTATTTTCTATTACAAAGAAGTTAGATTCATCAATTGCTAAAAACTGATGCGTAATACACTTAGGAATTACAATATAGCTTCCCTTTTTATAGTCTAATAAACCATACTCAGTTAACATTTGCCCTGAGCCACTATGGCAAAAGTAAATTGTATCTCCATCAGCATTACGAAAAGCTTTTTTAGCAAGCCCCTTATCAACTTTAGACACAGATAGTGTTAAGTAATTGTTATATAATAATCTTTGCCATTGGTAAGACTTTTTAAGCTCAACTAAATCAAAAAGTCTTGGCTTTAATTCGCCATCAATTTTACTCCAACGAGTACTGGGCTTTTTACGTATTAAATGAGAAACCGGCCCGAAGAAACCTTTTAACCCCTGCTCCTCTTCATAATGCCCCTCAGGAATCCCTTTATGAGCTTGTCTTGTTGGCTTACCCTGGCTGTAGTGATGCACTTATAAATACCCTCTTCTTCTTTGATCTTCTTCAATAGCTTCAAACAAGGCTTGGAAGTTACCTTCACCAAACCCCTTATGCCCTTTACGCTGAATGATTTCAAAAAATATTGGTCCAATTAAGTTCTTAGTAAAAATTTGTAATAAATAGGCTGAACTGTCACCATCAACTAAAACTTTTAATTTTTTTAGATCTTCAAGGTCTTCAGTAACACCTGGAACTCTATCAAGTAAGTTTTCATAGTAAGTGTCTGGAACATCTAAGAACTCAACGCCGTTATTTCTAAGAGCTTCAACGGTTTTACATATGTCTGTTGTTTTCATAGCTAAATGCTGAATTCCTGACCCTTGGTATTCATCAAGGTATTCTTGGATTTGAGATTTACTATCAGTTGGCTCATTAATAGGAACAATAATCTTTCTACAAGGTGACATCATCACTTTTGAAACAAGCCCCGTCTCCATTCCTTTAATGTCGAAAAATCTAACTTCTTTGAAATTAAAAATACTCTCATAAAAGTTACACCACTTGTCCATATCACCAGCAGGAACATTATTTGTCATATGGTCAACACCAGTTAAGCCACAACCCTCATTAGTTGGGTTATCAATCAATTTAAAATCATGGTTATAGATTTTATCTTCGCCCTCTTTATCAATAAAATAAATTAATGAATCACCAATTCCGTAAATTGCTTTAAAACTATGACCTTCACCTTCATAAGCTCTTGCGCCTCTAGCAATGGCCGTTTTAAAGGCATGTTCAGCATCATGAACTCTAAAGCCCGTAGCACAAATTGATAAGCCATGAGCATTTTGAAATGAGTCTGCAAAAGAGTCTTTTTCTAAATTTAAAATAAAATGCACATCGTTTTGTCTGTATAAGTCTATGTTTTTACTTTTATGACTTCCAATTTTCTTAAATTGGAATAATGCAAATAGCTTCTCCATGAACTCAGCATTTTCAGCGCTATATTCTATAAATTCCATTCCATTCAAACCCACTGGGTTTTCTTGAACCTCTTTATTTTGACCTTGATTTTCCACTGTAGTCTCCATTTATAATCTCCAAATTTAAATTTTGAAATATCAAACACTTAGGTAATTTTGTGGACTTAAATTACCCCATTTTATACAAGGGTTCAATACGTATCCCTATGAGTATAGATAAAATACAATTTAGGTAATATTAAAATAAATAATTAAAATCAATAGCTTATAAAGGATCGTAATTATGAATAGCCATCCACCCAAAGGTCATGTACTTTATTTTCCACATGGATAACTACAAGCTCATACCCCTAAACTATGATCAAAAAGATCAATTTTTAAAGTTTACTAATCAATTTATTGGTGAAAATTACTTTAATGAAAAAAACTTTGAAAAACAGATAGAACTCTCTACTAAAAATAATTTAAATTGCTCATTTGTACTGACCAATAAACAAGCAGAGATTATTGGCATACGCCTCACATACGCTCCCGCTAATTGGATTGATCAAGTTAAAACTAAATACATTAAAAATGAATCTATAAATTTAGATACAATTGCCTATTTTAAATCCTTATTTATTGATCCTAATTATCAACAAAAAGGACTGGGACCTTTATTATCCAATGAATCAATTAAAATTTTAAAAAATATGGGGGCTACACATATCTTATCTCACTCGTGGAAGGAATCTCCCAACAATTCTTCCGTAAGGTATTTAAAAAAGTGGGGCTTCGAGCCCATAGGGGAAATTAGTAATTACTGGATAGACGTAGACTATTTGTGTACTGGCTGCAATCTTTCTAACTGTACCTGCACTTCTGTTGAAATGTTATATACAATTAAAGACTAGTCCTTCTAAAAATTCTGATCTGGTAAAGGTCTGCATAGCTATAAAATTCAACTAATTCCTTGAGTGACATTACCTCAATAGGCCCGCCACCCATTTTTGATGTAACGACGGCATTGCCATTACTATATTTAACAAATCGACCTGAGTGAACTTTTACTGCATCTTTATCTAAAAAAACGATTATATCATTTTCTTGTAATCCCAATTCCAGCAACGGTATTTGGTTTTCTAATTCTGGGTGTTTAAAATTTTTATTTACATAATACAGATCTTTATTAATCCCCTTAAAAGCTATTTGCTCGAAATAGTTATCTAAGAATACTTCAAAGGCATCCTCACCCGCATTCAATGGATTCGGCAAAGAGGAGTCTACCCAATACTTCTTCCCATTAAAGTTAAAAAAGGGCTCTAGCGAATGAAAGTGACAATTAAAGTTCTGTGGCAGTGTTTCCCATAAAAATAACTGCTTACTTTCAGTATCATCAAAACTCCCAACAACGATATCAAAAGAGTTAAATGCCGGATAGTTACTAACTACCTTCCTGTCACCAGCAACTTTAAGATTCACCACATTAATTTTACTATCCCCAGAGGCAGACATGCTGGTAAAAGAAAATAATAAAAGTAATATTAATTTACTTAATTTCACACTTGTATTTAATTTGTACATACTTAATTACTCCCAAACCAATATAAATGAACTGCTTATATTTGAAGCAATTTATGGTCCAGAAATAAAGGTTGAGACTAAACACTTTCCTCGTACCAACGATTAACATTGGCATCAGCCTTAATTGAAGATGGAGTCCAAGATTTTATAAATAGCTTTTCAGGGCTAATCACTCGACTTAAAGCAACATAGGCCTGGCCAGGCTCCCATAAATTGGAAAGGTCAACATATAAAGTGTCTAAAGTCATTCCCTGAGACTTGTGAATAGTTGTGGCGTAAGCAAGCTCAATGGGGAAGTTTGTAACACTGGCCACAACCTCTCCCTCTGGGCTATGCAAAGATAAAGTTACTCGTTCTACAGTTACAACTCTGCCATTTAGTAATTCAATTTTTAAATCGCCATCAGACTTACCCAAGATAATACCTGTACTACCATTGACCCATCTTTGCTTTGGATCATTCGTTTTCAGCATTACAAGTGCACCTTCTTTAACTTCAATTTTTTCTTTTAAAGGAGAAACTTTTTTTAATATTGTTACAAATCTTTTTGCTCCAGTGTAACTAGATTCAAAATAGATGGATTCTTTTTCAATTCTTCCTAAACGAGTTTCATTAAATTTTTCTGCTTGAAAACGCCTTGGAAACAATCGCGTGCCTTCAAAGTCATCACCAGGATCCTGGCATCTCTCATTTAAAAAAGACTCAACACCTTCATTCACTTCACCCACACGTATAGAGTTTAAGACTTTTAAAAAATCACTATTTGTAGTTCTCATATTTTGCTTTAATTGCACCACTCGAAAATTTGACTTTTGCCAAACATCACTTTGAAATATCCACTTACGCAATCCATATTTTTGTATTGGCGGCAATTGAGCAAAATCTCCTACTGCAATAACTCTTAATCCACCCCACGGCTCTAAATCTTTATTCCTGGCTAGACGACAAATTTTTTCAGCAGCTCGAAAAGTTTCTTCTGAGATCATTGAAATCTCATCAAGTACAAATCCTTTTATTTTTCTAATTCGGCTCACTACTCTTTTATCCTTAAGAGCCCTTTCAACAGTTTTATCTACACCGCCCTCCATAATACCAAGCCCCATAAAACTATGGAACGTGCGACCACCTATTATTACAGCTGCAGCACCGGTACTGGCTAAAATGGGAAATGTTTTTTTATTCAAATCTTTCATATAGTGCTCAATTAGAAAACTCTTTCCACTACCGGCTTCGCCAGTGAGAAAAACATTTTGCGGAGAGCATAAAGCTCCAAGAGCATTAAATTGTGAGGGTGTAAATTCAATAGCCATTAACTATACCTTATTATAGACATACAGAAAAAATACAATTACAGTGATTTATAAATCTGCTAATTTTAGCTCAAGAGTGTCTTTACTGAGCTCAAGCTAGAGTTTAGATCTGACTCAAACTTTTATAAAGTCTAGAATTAAATTAATTCTAAGATTGAACCTAACAAGGATAGAATATGGCACAGCTAGTCGACTTTGAAAGTAAAACTGAAAATCCAGATGTTTCTGGAGTATTTGATATCAGCCCAGATGAATTATTAAAAAATAAAGATCAAGTAGAAATGGTAGATGTGAGACGACCAGATGAGCTTGAAGGCGAACTTGGCCATATTGCAGGAATAAAACATATTGTTTTAGACCAGCTTCCCCAAAGACTTGGAGAAATCGATAAAACTAAAACAGTAGTTTTTGTTTGCAGAAGCGGTGGGCGCTCAGCCCAAGCCACCAATTTTGCCACAGGAAATGGGTTAACAAACGTATTTAATTTAAAAGGTGGAATGATCCTTTGGAATGAAAAAGGCTTCGCCACGGAAAAGTAATTATGCCTAATAATGTATATGTAAATAGAACTCTTAATTTAAAAAAAATAAAATATATCGGCCTAGATATGGATCATACTCTAATCCGTTATAAAACTGAAAATTTTGAAAAACTTGCTCACTCAGTGATGTTAAACAAACTGGTTAATAACTTAGGCTACCCTAAATCAATACTTGATTTAACTTTTGAATTTAACCGCTCAATTAAAGGTTTAGTTATTGATAAAAACACAGGTAACTTACTTAAAGTGAGTCGCTTTGGTGGAATTAAGCAGAGTTACCATGGCTTAAAGCCAATTGATTATTATAAACGCAAAAAGATATTTGCAGATACCTTTATTGATCTCGGCGATAATAACTTTGATACAATTGATACTAACTTTTCAATTTCATTTGCCAATCTCTTTGCCCAACTCGTTGAACTCAAAGACACTACCGAATTTCAAACTCTTCCTGAGTATAATCAAATTGCAATTGATATTAACCAAGCTTTAGATCGTGCCCATCAAGACGGAAGCCTTAAAGATGTGGTTCGAGAAAACCTTGAAGATTATATTATTCGCGATGAAAAAATTGTTCAATTACTGGAAAAATTTATTAAACATGGTAAAAAAATATTTATCTTAACTAACTCTGAATTTCCTTACTCTAAACTACTTTTAGATTACGCCATTAATCCATTTTTAAAAGATCATGACTCTTGGGCTGATCTCTTTGAATTTACAATAACTGGCTCTAAAAAACCTCGTTTCTTTTACGATAACTTACGTTTTATGAAAATCGACCCCGAGACCGGGAACATGACAAATGTTAAGTCAAAACTGACTCCTGGAATTTACCAAGGTGGATCAGCAAATTTATTTACATCTGATTTAAATTTAGACCCTGGGCACATCTTATATATTGGCGATCATATTTACGGAGATATTGTTCGACTTAAAAAGGACTGCGCTTGGAGAACTGGTTTTATCTTTGAAGAATTGGAAGATGAAGTTAAAAATAATAAATTGTCTGAAAGTATCAATAAAGAAATTGAAGATTTAATGGCAAAAAAAATACCTCTTGAAACTAAAATTGATAATTTAATTTCTGATGGAATAGAAAATGACCATAAGAACCACAAAGACGAAATTAATAAGCTACTTGATCAAGTTCAAGAAATTGATAAATTAATTTCTCCATTAATCTCTAAAATTCAGAAGTTATATAACCCTTACTGGGGAGAGATTATGAGAACTGGAATTGAAGAGAGTTACTTCGCCTACCAAGTAGAACGCTTTGCAGATATTTACATGGCAGACATAAACGATTTCTTTTCTCAATCACCAAGATCTTACTTTAGAAGCAAAAGAAGACTACTAGCACACGACGAATAAGGGCTCAGTACTATTCTAATTTTTGTAAGAAATAATATTTACCTAAAAGCTCAAACATACGGTGCTTGGCCTGTGCTCCGAAATCGCTTTAGATAAATATTATTTCTTACAAAAATTAGAATAGTACTTCGCCACGAAAGCTTAGCTAAACTCTTAAACTCCATAGACTCTTGTCCTGTAACTCATCTATAAACTGTAGATAGCGATCATTTTCATTAACTATTTTCCAACACTCATCATATCCTCTGCCAATCCTATCATAGTCCTCAGTAATTTTAGATAGTTGTTCATTATTACTTAAAGACTTATGTACCGCCAGTTGAACTGACATTAAGTGAAGATGTGCTGCAATTATTCTATTGTTGCCAGAAAACTCTTTAATTAACGGAGTTGGCCACACTTTCCAATTATCCGTTAATAATACGTGTAATAGCTCATGAAATACAATTTCAGATAAGTTACTTATTTCATCAGCATTAATATACTTTTTAATATTAACAACCAAAGGATGGCTCATCGAGCAGAAGTCACTTAGGGTAAATAAACACTTCATTTCTTGCTGTTTAAAATCAAAGCCTGAAATTTTTTTAGCTTCAGTTAATAATAATAAACCCTCTTGGTTCCAAATTGGTTTATATTTTAATATAAAAGACTCCACTAAATTAACTGCATCATCATTTATTTTTAGACCACTACGTTCTGATATTTCTAAGTCAAAGATGTAACTATACTCAAAATTTATTTTCATTTTAATCCTAGTTTAAATAAATAACGTATTTATTATGAGAGATCTGCTCCATGCCGACATGGCGATTTTTTGGATCATACTTTTTTTTATAAAATTTTCTTGAGTACTTAATGGCCAAACAATCAAGATCTTTAAATTTATCAACATTCTCACAGTTGGGATTATTTTCTTCAGATCTGTTTACAAAGAAATCAGCCATGTAAAAAATAATGCTATTTTTACTAGGTATTGATATTTTATTTTCCATATGTAGCGGATAAAAGTAAATGCCACGATCACTATCGCTACTTATATAGTTAAATGCCAATTGCTCATCCACAACTATTTTTCTATTTTCCAATTTATGATTTTTAGCTTGGTTTAAAAAGTGAATCCACATTTCAAGCTTAGAGCATTGATCTGGCTCACAAAAAATATAAAAATCTTTAATGTTTTGCGCTTCTTTAAAAAAGCGTCTGAACAAGCCATTACCAACAATTAAAGCCGACTCATACTTTGAGGCCTTCATTGTTAATATAGGTTTAGGGTTATAGCCTGCCTGGCGAATAACATATACGCTGGCAATCACTACAATAAATATTCCTGTAAAAAGTAACTTCATCACCCATACCTATAGCTTATGTTGAGCTTGTTTTCATCAATAATCCCATTATCAATTCTTGTTTATTACCCATGGTCTTTCCTACTAAATTCGCTCCCAACAATAATGATTACCTTTGTAATATTAGCTATTTGGGGACCTTGCCAGCTAAGCTAAACTGTTGTAAATATTGACAAATGCCCTATAGTTAACATACTTTATCTATAGGCAACTAATTGCTTTAATACATAGGACTTGATCATGAGACAGGTACCGCACGGTAAAACATACACCCTAATAGGGTCTGGGCGACTGGCCCATCATCTAAAACACCTACTGAAATTAAAAGGTGTTGCCTTCAATAAATGGTCACGAAATAACGATCCACAATTCAATACTACCACTAACATTGATGCAGCCATTTTAAATTCAACTCATTTATTATTAGCTATTAGCGATGATTCATTAAATGTATTTATAGAAAAATATAAAGACAGTCATAAGCTTATACATTTCTCGGGATCATTTTATTCAGAAAATGCTATTGGCGCGCATCCATTAATGACATTTTCTGAAAATTTATACGAAGACTCATTTTATGATTCTATCCCGTTTATGATTGATCATGATTTAGATTTATCAAGCATATTAACTAATTTTAATAATCCACATCACTATATCAAACCTGAGTTAAAACCACTTTATCATAGCTATTGCACTATGAGTGGTAACTTTACTCAAATTTTATGGCAATCCATGCTCAGTAACTTTAAAAATAACATTGGACTCCCACCCTCAGCTATTCTCCCGTTTATGGAAAAGACTTTTGAAAATTTAAAGCTAAGTGAACAATCACTCACTGGACCTTTTGTTAGAGGAGACATGGATACAATTAATAAACATTTGCAGGTTTTAAATAATACAAATGAAAACGAACTTTATAAATCATTTTTAAATTACTATATAAAATTAAATGGAATTACAAAATTAGAACCATTAAAGAGAGACGAGAAATGAATGTATTAGATTTTTATAAATATAAGTTAGAAAAAATTAAAATTTCAATGATCACCTGCTACGATCATTGGAGCGCTCAAATAGTTAATGAATCAGAAATTGACTGCATACTTGTTGGTGACAGTGTCGCCATGGTTGTATACGGACAAGACTCCACCCTTGATATATCAACAAAACAAATTGCCGAGCATGTAAAAGCTGTAAAGCGAGGGGCTCCAAATAAATTCATTGTTGGGGACCTTCCATTTTTATCTTACCGAAAAGGTTTAAAAACCACTATGGATAATGTCGGTACGCTTATGAAAGCTGGAGCCAATGCCATTAAACTTGAAGGTGCGGAAGGAAATCTTGAAACAATTAAACATATCACTGAGTCTGGAGTTCCTGTAATGGGACATCTGGGCTTAACTCCTCAAATGGTTCACAAAATGGGGGGATATAAGGTTCAAGGAAAAACTAATGAGGACGCAGAGAAAATAAAGTCGCAGGCTTTAAAACTACAACAGGCTGGTTGTTTTGCCTTAGTACTTGAGTGTATCCCAACAGAGTTAGCTGAAGAGATCACAAAATCTTTATCAATTCCAACTATTGGAATTGGAGCCGGCCCCGTTACTGATGGCCAGGTCCTTGTAATGCAAGACATGCTTGGCTGCTACACTAAAAATCCTAAATTTGTTAAAAAATTTAATACGCTTAATGAGTCTTTAAAAGAAAATTTTAATAACTATGATAAATCTGTAAAAGATCAATCATTTCCTTCTAAGAAGGAGAGCTACACATGACCGCTGTTTTTAAAGATATTAATAAATTTAGAAGTAAAATTAGTGATGCCAAGGGAAGTATTGGCTTTGTACCATCACTTGGCGCACTCCACGAGGGCCATATATCACTTATCAAAAAATCATTAACTGATAATGATTTCACTGTGGTTAGTTTATTTTTAAACCCAACACAATTTAATGATAAAAATGATTTAAAAAACTACCCCAACACATTTGATAAAGACTTAAAAATTTTAGAAGAATTAAAGGTGGACTACTTACTCGCTCCGGAGCCTAATAGCATTTACCCAGATGACTATACCTACAAGGTTACTGAATCTAAACTTTCAAATATATTATGTGGAGCCACACGCCCAGGTCATTTTACTGGGGTACTAACAATTGTGGCTAAACTATTAAATATTGTAAATGCGGATAAAGCTTATTTTGGGAAAAAAGATTATCAACAGTATTTATTAATAGATAATATGGCTAAGGCTCTTTTTATGAAAACAGAGATAGTTCCTTGCCCAATTATCAGAGAACCCAGCGGGCTAGCTCTTAGTTCAAGAAATTTACTGCTTACAGAAAATGAAAAACTTATTGCGCCCAACTTGCATAAAGTTATTTCTGGAGATAGTACTATCAAAGAAATGTACTCCCAACTGACTGACTTAGGTTTTAAAGTGGATTATATAGAAGAGCATTGGGGCAGACGATTTGTCGCTGCATTTCTAGGTAATGTGAGGTTAATTGATAATGTCCAAATCTAAAAATATTTTATTTTTGATGAGCGGTTCAATCGCCGTGCCAAAAGCTATTGTACTTTTAAAAATGCTCTTAGATGATAACTTCATTGTACGCGTAGCCTGCACTGATAGTACTTTCAACTTCATTGATAAGTCTGAAGTTGAAAGCCTGACTGGCTTCCCTGTTATACATAAAAATTTTCAAAATAAATTAGATATGGAACATATAAACCTTGGGCGATGGGCCGACCTATGTCTTTTATGCCCAGCTACGGCCAATACTATAAATCACCTCTCCTATGGTTCTGGAGATAATATTGTCGGAACCTTGTTTCTAGCCTATGAGCTTGGAAAAAAACCCTTTGTTATTGCGCCTGCAATGAATACACAAATGTACCACAACCCTGCAACTCGAGACTCAATTATTAAACTCAAAAATTGGGGACTGGATGTCTTACCTACTAACTTTGGTGAATTAGCCTGCGGCGAAGTTGGAGAAGGTCGATTATTAGAGCCTGACTTTATATTTTCATATATAAAAAATAGATATTTCAATGGCGAACCAAAAAAGAAGATTCTTATTACAGCTGGCGCAACTAAAGAAAGTATTGATGGCGTACGCTTTATAACTAATTTTAGTACCGGCAGGACTGGTGCTAAAATTGCTGATCAACTCACATTACTCGGGTGTGATGTCACTTTAGTTAAAGCTACATCTGCGAGCTTACCTAAATACACATCTAATATAATCAATTTTACTGACTTTAACAGTTTAAACCAAACTTTAAAAAATGAACTCTCATCTAGTAGTCATGATGCTGTGATAATGACCGCTGCCATCAGTGATTTTTCAGTTGATAAATTAGTCCCGAATGAACAAGAAGTTAAGCCTGATACAGACTTAAAAATTAGTTCAACTGATGATTTATCAATTAAGTTAAAAAAGAATTTTAAAATTATTAATAATTTAAACAGTTATTCAAAAAATAAAAATTTAAAAATTATTGCCTTTAAACTCACAAAGACAAAAGATCAAAAAACTCAGATCAATGCTGTGGACAAAATTTTGTCAAATCCTGATATACACATGGTTATCCACAATGACTTAAATGATATTGAAAGTAATAATCATAAATTTAATATTTTTAGCCGCAATAGTGAAAACTTACCTAGACTAGATTTACAAGCGGCCACAAATACTATTTATGACTCGATTCAAATTAATCTTAATCAAAATAAAATTAAGGAAACTCAAGTATGATATTATGTTTAGACGTAGGAAACTCTGAGGTTCATGGTGGATTATTTAATCCCAAAGGTGAGCTTTTTTTTCAATTTAGGAAAAACACTAAAAATGTGAACTCATCTGACGAAATGGGTCTGTTTTTAAAACTTGTTCTTAAAGAAAATGATGTTGAACCTGCTTCAATAAAAAAAATCTCTATTTGCTCTGTCGTTCCAGAGTCTTTACACTCCATTCAAAATGCCTGTCTAAAATATTTCTCAATTAGACCTTTTATTTTGAAAGCTGGTAAAAAAACTGGCTTAAAAATTAAATATAATAACCCATTAGAAGTTGGAACTGATCGTATTGCTAATGCCATTGCATCTACCCATATGTTTCCTAAGGCTAATACAATTAATGTTGATCTAGGGACTGCCACTACATTTTGTGCCATAAATACCAAAAATGAATATCTAGGTGGAGCAATCATACCTGGACTAAAAATTTCTATGAAATCCTTAGTATCAAATACTGCCAAGCTTCCATCTGTAGCAATTATTCCGCAGGATAGCACTTTGGGCAAAACTACAGCTGAAAATATTCAATCTGGCTTGTATTGGAATCACATTGGTGCAATTAAAGAAATCACTTCAAATTTAAAAAAAGAATGTTTTCAAGGAGAGGATTGTAAAATCATTGGAACAGGTGGTTTTACAAGATTATTTAAAGGTGTTGGTCTTTTCGATGTTGAGGAACCTAATTTAGTACTAAATGGTTTATTTTTAGCGCTTAAACTAAATACTTAATTATACCGTCTGAGAAATTAATGCTAAAAGCATACCTCAGGCTAAGGAGAAAAAATGAAAGTTGAATTATTAAAATGTAAAGTACATAGAGCTACCGTCACTGATTCAGACCTAAACTATGAAGGTTCAATTACAATGGACCCAGCCCTATGCAAGGTGGCGGGACTTCATAGATTTGAAAAAGTTGATATTCTCAATTGCAATAATGGTGAGCGTTTCACAACTTATGTAATATTTGGTAACCCAGGTGAAATTTGCTTAAATGGGCCGGCAGCAAGAAAGGTACACAGGGGCGATAAAGTAATTATTGCAGCTTATTGTCAAATTGATAATGACGAGGCCGAAAAGTTCGAGCCAACTCTTGTTTTTGTTGATGAAAAAAATCAACCAAAGACTTAATATACTTTGACTTCTATTTAGCAAGACTAGAAAATTTAAACAACGCGACCTTAATTAGTTTAAAGGATTAATATGTTTAAATTTTTTAGTCTCATTTGTATTTCATTTACATTAATTAGTTGTGTAAACACAAATAGAGAAAAACAACCGATATTGGCTACTTCTCACCCTAGTGGAGATATTTGTAATGCACTTTCAATGCAACAACCCATTAAATTTTTAAGCACACCTATTGGTGGTAAACATGATTTAATTATTCCAATCTATATTGAAAAAAATCACGTACTAAAAAATATCTATGCCAGTGGCATATATAAGCCCATTGAATTTTATGGTCGAGGGTTCCCAGGAGCTTTACCTGAAATTACTCATAAACCATGTGGTAAGTATTTATCCAGTGCTGACGAGGCCGCTAACTATTGCCATATTAGAATGATCTTTAGACCCATCGAAAGAAGATCTTATCAGCAACAACTCGTGTTTAACTATAACATTAACGGTCAAAATTGCTCTAAAGTGGTTGATGTACAGGCTGAAGGTTTCTAAGTTTGATCATTAAACTAATAATGATGGCCATGTTTATTTCCTCTTGTGTCAGCTCTCAAAGAGCCCATGATAGGCCAAGAGCATCACACTCATCAAATAATCCTTGTTCGCTATTTAAAATTCGATTAGCTGGCAATGATGTAAATCTTAGTCATAAAAGAAGCTTAGATTTTGGGCCTGTGTATGTTGGCAATACTGCCTATGCAAATTTAATTTTTTACACTAACAGTGATGAACATATGGCCACTAATATTGTCGGCCAAGTTACCACTGGTAAATTTTCTTTTGGTGGTGCATTTCCAGGAGTAAACCCAAATTATGGTGGCTGTGGATATGAATTAAAAAGTAATAAGTCTTGTAAAATTAACCTTCAGTTTAAACCTGACTTTGATATGCCTTACTCAAGTATTTTTATTATTACTTTTGAGGTTAATGGTGGCATTTGTAAACAAGTCATCGACTTAAGTGGCTCTGGAATGAATCGATTATAAAAACAATGTATCCTTTGACCAAATTAGAATTTATACAATAAACTTGCACATATGAATAAAACATTCAAAAAGTTAATTCTAATTCTAGTGTCATTATTTTTTTTAGTATTAATTGTGTTTTATTTTATTGGAACTGCTCTTATTTCCCCAGCACGTCAAAAAATTTTAATTCCAGATAGTCTACAGGCAAAAGCCATTACATTTCAAAGTGAATCTGGAGAAACAATTAGCGGTTCATTTATACTAAGAAATATTAATGATCCAATTCTAATAATTATGCACGGCTTAAGATCAAACCGTAATTCTATGATAAGCAGAGCTGAAAAGTTTTCTAAACTAGGATTTGGAGTTTTAATATTTGATTTTCAGTCTCATGGAGAGAGCACAGGTGATCATATTACTTTTGGGTTTAAGGAAAGCCTTGATGCAAAGGCCGCAGTTAAATATATCAGAAGTAATTACCCCAATAACAAAATTGGAGTGATTGGACAGTCATTAGGCGGAGCCTCTGCCTTAGTTGGATTAGAACCTATCAAGGCAGATGCCTACTTACTTGAATCTGTATATACAACATTCGATAAAGCTCTCGGAAATAGAGTTAAAATGAGGCTTGGAAACTTAATTGGCCAGTTTACGTGGCCTCTCACAATACAAATGAAATATCGCCTAGGAATATCTCCTGACGATCTTAGACCAATAGACTCAATAAAAAAATTAACTTCACCAGTTTTAATTATTGGCGGAACACATGATGTCCACACAACAAAAGAGGAAACATTACAATTATATCAAACTGCAAATGAACCAAAAGAAATTGAATTTTTTGAAGGTGCAATCCATGAAGATTATGAAAAGTACGATTCAAAAAAATATTATAAAATTGTAGTTAGTTTTTTTAATAAATATTTAAAAAATTAGGCTCTAGTGATGCGACCTAGTTTTAATTTTACAAGACTTTTCTATCCAATTTTTTGTAGATACGAGTGACTTTAAGTCTATATCTGTTTTAACTTTCATTCCGTTAAACATATAGACTAAATCTTCAGTAGCTAAATTACCACTGGCACCTTTTGCGTACGGACACCCACCAAGACCAGCAATACTAGTATCAAACACCCTTACACCCTGCTTATAACCTTCTAGTACATTAGCTAAGGCCACACCTTTTGTATTATGCATATGAAGAGCAATTTTTGAAATATCAACTTTAGATTTTTTTAGCCTCTTAAGTAAAAGCTCCACATCTTTAGGGGTTGCTATTCCAATTGTATCACTGATAGCCACTTCGTAAACACCTATTGCCAGTAACTTTTTAGTTAATGTTGCAACTTTTGCATGAGACACACTCCCCTCGTAAGGACAACCAAAAGCTGTACTTAAATAGCCCCTTACTTTAATTTTATTTTTAGAGGATAAGTCCATAACTTTTTTAAATCTTTTAAAGCTTTCATTAATTGAGCAATTGATATTCTTTTTAGAGAATTTTTCACTACTTGCAGCAAAGATGGCAATATTCTTTATTGGCGTTTTAAGAGCATTTAACATTCCTATTTCATTAGGAACCAAGGCCGAATAAGTAGTTTTAGTTTTTTTGTTTTTATATAATTTATTTATTAGCTCTGCAGAGCCCTTCATCTGGGGAACCCATTTTGGGCTAACAAAAGCTCCCACTTCAATATTTTTGATATTAGACTTTTCTAGTCTTTTTATTAAATTATATTTTTGAATATTTGTTAATTTTTTACTTTCATTTTGCAGACCATCACGCGGGCCAACTTCAATAATTTTTACTTTACTCATGCTTCCTCACCAAAATCTAAATCTACTAATTTTTGTTTTAGATTTACTTGGTCATTATCTTTACAAAGTACATCTTTTACTTTGCAATCAACCGGTGCCTTCAAGCTATACTCCATCTTCATTGCTTCCATAACAAGTATTAGGTCACCTTTTTTTAACGAGTCACCTTTATTGACTTTCACACTTAGTATCTTGCCAGGCATAGGCGCCACAATATCTTTTGCACTGCCCGCTGCGCCAGACTTCGATCGTCTTCTTGAGCCTTCAGATAAATCTTGAATAAAGGTTTTACCATTAAAGTGCAGCCAAAGCTCACCACCTAAAACTTGAGCCCAAACTTGTACTCTTTCACCATCTATATTTAGGATTACATTTTTCATTTGCTCTCCTCATACCACGGGTTTTTAAGCTCACCCTGTTGCTGGGGCTTAGCTGACATTTGTTTTTTTAAGGCATTAATTATTAACAACTCTTTTTCTGAATCTTCTTCCTTTTCTAATGCCTTTGGAAAGTTATTAGCTAAAAACTGAGTGGTCATTTCCCCACTTACAAAACCCTCATGTTGAAGGATTTCCAATAAATATGGAATATTTGTTTTTAGCCCAAAAACAACTGTTTCTTTTAAAGTTTGAATCATTTTTTTAATAGCTCTTGGTCTTGATTCATCATGAACAATAATTTTAGCTATCATAGAGTCATAATTAGTTGTTATTACATCACCCTCTTCAAAACCAACTTCAAAGCGCCTACCAGGGCCATAAGGCCATTTACAAAATCCAATTTTACCAACACTTGGTACACCACCTAAGTAAGGGTCTTCTGCATACAAGCGACACTCAATGGCATGGCCATGTGGAGTTAAATCATTTTGATTCCAAAAAACACTTTGATCATTAGCAGCCATAATTTGTGATTTAACTAAATCAATCCCCATAACCATTTCTGATACAGGGTGCTCAACCTGTAGCCTGGTATTCATCTCTAAAAAGTAATAGTTTTCACCTTCCACTAAAAATTCAACCGTACCAGCCCCCAGATATTTAGCTTTTTCTGCAACACTGACAGCTGACTTATGTATTTTTGCTCGTAATTCAGGACTAATATTACCCAAAGACTCTTCAATTACCTTTTGATGTCTTCTCTGTACTGAACATTCTCTTTCAAATAAGTGGAAAACTTTTCCCGTGCAATCTCCAAATATTTGAACTTCAATATGCTTTGAATTACCTAAGTACTTTTCTAAAAATAAACGATCTGAACCAAACGCATTAATACCTTCTCGTCTTGCTGACTCCACAGCCATTTTAGCTTCTGATGAGTTGTGGGCCACTTTCAATCCACGGCCACCACCACCACCTGCTGCTTTCACCATAACTGGATAACCAATTCTGTCCATTTCTTTTAATAGAGTTTCTTCAGTTTGATCTTCACCATTATAACCAGGTATCACTGGGCACTCTGTTGTTTTAACTAAATTTTTTGCAGAAATTTTATCTCCAAATAAACTTATCGCCTCAGGAGTTGGACCAATAAAAATTAGTTTATTATCTATACAAGCTTGAGCAAATTCAGCATTCTCAGATAAAAACCCAAAGCCTGGATGAATGGCATCCGCTCCAGCGGCTTTTGCTCCATCAATGACTTTTTCAATATTCATATAACTATTTGCTATTGGTGCGCCACCAATACAAACAACTTCATCACTCAGTCGATATGCAACTGTATTTTCATCGGCTTCAGAGTGTAACAATACCGTAGCAATACCCATTTCTTGGCAGGCTCTGATAATGCGCACTGCAACCTCACCACGGTTAGCTATGGCTATTTTCTCAATGTTATTCAATTTGAACCCTCCAACCAATTTGGCTTTCTTTTCTCAAAAAAACTAGCAAGGCCTTCTTGCCCCTCATCGCTGACACGTCTTTCAGATATTACTTTTGTGGTCATTGCTTTGTACTTTTCAAAATTTTCATCAGAGATAGATCTAATTAATTTTTTAGTTTCTCTAACCGCCTGCGGTCCATTTTTTCTAGTTCTATTTAATACTTTTTCTAAGTATTCATCACAGTCTTGCTTAGAGCCTGAATATTCAATTAAGCCTGATGCCAAAGCCTCTTCACTACCAAACATCTTAGCTGTAAGCATATACTCATTAGCCTTATTGTAATTCATTTTAGATAAAATGAATGGGCTTATTACTGCAGGAGCCAACCCTAACTTTACTTCACTAAAACAAAACTTGGTTTCATCACTAGAAATTCCAATATCGCAAATGGCAACTAGCCCTGTTGCCCCACCCATAACATAACCATGGAAATAACCAATCACAGGAACTTGGCATTTTAAACCTGAGCTAAACATATTAAATAACTTTTCAGAGTCTTTTATGTTTTCATCAAGCGAGTAATTAACCATGGATTTCATCCAATTAAGGTCAGCCCCAGCACAAAAACAATCCCCTTCTCCATATAAATAAACAGCAGAAATTTGAGTATTTGCACTGGCTTCTTTGAAAGCTTGAGTGATTAAATCAATCATCTCCGGATCAAAAGCATTTTTTTTGTCCGCACGATTTAACTTGATATAATAAATCTTATTTTCAATTTTAGTCTCTACAACACTCATCAATTACATCCTAAAAATTGCTTTCGTTTTATCTGGCCACTCAGCATTTAAACTAGCTTTAATTCCCAAAGCTATATACTTACGAGTGTCTTTAGGATCAATGATACCATCATCCCAAATACGAGCACTTGAATAATAGGCAGAACTTTCCTTGCTGTATTTATCTAAAATTGGAGCTTTAAATTTCTCTTGGTCTTCTGCGCTCATAGACTCATTACGTTTTGCAAATTGATCCATTTTAACTGTCAAAAGAACATTTGCAGCTTGCTCGCCACCCATTACAGAAATTTTTGCATTTGGCCACATCCACATTTGCCTAGGCTGATAAGCACGTCCACACATACCATAATTACCAGCTCCATAAGAACCACCAACCACAACTGTAAACTTCGGAACTCTTGCATTACTAACCGCTGTTACTAATTTAGCGCCATGCTTTGCAATTCCTTCATTTTCGTATTTTTGCCCAACCATAAAACCGGTAATATTTTGTAAAAATAATAGTGGGATTTTTCTTTGATCACATAGTTCGACAAAGTGAGCCGCCTTTAAAGCACTCTCACTAAACAACACGCCATTATTAGCCACTATACCTACTGGATAACCCCAAATATGAGCAAAGCCTGTAACAATACTTGTTGCGTAGTTTTCTTTAAATTCATGAAACTCACTGGCATCAACCATGCGAGCAATAATATCTTTAATATCAAATGGTCTTTTAGGATCTTTAGAAACTATTCCATAGATTTCACTTGGGTCATAGTTTGGTTCTCTAACCGGCTTAGTTTTAATTTTAGTTTTTGGTAATTTATTTAAGTTCGCAACTATATCGCGAGTAATTTCTAAAGCATGCTCGTCATCTTCAGCCAAGTGATCCGTTACTCCACTAACTCGGCAATGCACATCTGCGCCACCAAGGTCTTGAGCTGTTACCACTTCGCCAGTAGCTGCTTTTACTAATGGTGGTCCACCAAGAAATATAGTTCCATTACCTTTTACAATAACATTTTCATCACTCATTGCCGGAACATAAGCACCACCAGCTGTACAGCTACCCATCACCACAGCAATTTGGGAAACCCCTTTAGCTGACATCTGCGCTTGGTTATAAAATATTCTTCCAAAATGATCTCGATCTGGAAACACTTGGTCTTGCATAGGTAAAAATGCTCCGCCACTATCTACTAAGTAAATACATGGCAACCCATTTTCAAGAGCAACCTCTTGTGCACGTAAATGTTTTTTAACGGTCATGGGAAAATAAGTCCCGCCCTTTACAGTGGCATCATTAGCAACAATTATACATTCCTGTTCATGAATAACACCAATTCCTGTAACCACTCCTGCACCTGGCGCCTTATCATCGTACATACCTAAGGCTGCAAAACTAGAAAACTCTAAAAAACTACTCCCATTATCAATTAATAAATCGATACGCTCACGGGCTGTAAGCTTTCCTCTAGATTTATGTTTTTCAACATATTTTTCGCCACCGCCAAGAGACACTTTCTTTTTGTTAGAGTTTAGTTCATCAACTAATCCCGACATAAATGCTTTATTTTCATTAAAAATTTCTGAAGAGGTATCAATACTGGATTCAATAAACGCCAAACTTTGTACTCCATTTTGGTGATAAGAATTATAATTGGCTGAGCCTGAAACCTTATATTATAGGCCCTTACCAAGATAAGGCCTGAATCTACCCAATTAATAACAATTCGTCACTCATTTGAGAGGGAATTAAAGAGCTTAAAATCCATGCTAAATCCGATAGATCATAGGGCTAGATGCGCCATATAATTAGCATTCAAGCTGGTTTTAAATGGAAAAGACACTTATATTATTATTTATAAACGTAATACCGCCTGACAATTGATGCCTTTGGCATACATCAGGCTAAAAAGAAGAAAAACGACAAAATTTGATTCCGCGCCGTCCAATTGGGACGTCTCGTAATAAAATTTTTCTGATTTATACCGCCTGACAATCGATGCCTTTGGCATACATCAGGCTAAGGAAAATTGTGCGCTACATTAACTTAATCATTTTAGCTGTTATGCTCTCTGTTTCGTGGACCTGGGTTCAAAATGACCAGAAGGTTTCTGAATTAGTTCATGCCGAGATTCAAGAAGACTTACAACAGCTCATTGCCACTTATATTAAAAAACAATTACCAAATTCTAAAAATATTGACTTTAAAAATATTTGGAGTGAAACATTAGGCGAGGGAAAAGTTAAAGCTCATTTTAACTACTCTTTCGATGATTCTGCAGCTGATGCTGGTGATGCCGGCGTTGCTGTTAAGGGCTATGCTGTTTTACATAGAAAACCAACAGAAAATAAAAAAACAGATCTTTGGACACTAGAAGAAATCCAAATTTTAAATAACCATGTTACGTTTAAAGAAGGCCTGACTTTAACTAAAGACTCTTTAAATGAAAGTGATCTACCTGAGGGCGACGTAACCCCTATCGATGAAAAATAATTTTGAGTGACCAAACAATACCTAATAAATTTATTCAAATAGATGAGGAAGGCTACTTTCACTTTGGTGAAAATCGTGTCACCGACCTTAATGATGGCCAAAAACTTTTTAGCAATTTACACACTTTAGAAAGTGGTCATTTGGTTACCAATAGTGAAGGGCAAGTTGTTTTAGTGGAAGCCTTTGATGAGCCCTTTGTTGCCATTGATATTTCAAGAACCAATGAAAAGTGGATGATTCAACTCCCCTATGAGTTTTCAACAGAAATTAATATTAATGAATTTTCATTAGATGAGTGGGATCGATTTCATGGAGTTAGCACAAAAGGAATTCCTTTTGTGCTTTCGAGAAGTGCTCAAGCTAATTTTTTTAATCAAGTGGATGAGTTTGATGACGACAGCATTGCTATCAATGGCGAACGTCTTTTGACGGGGCCATGGTTGAAACCTAACCATGATACTATTAACGAAAGTTTTTGGACTAACATTTACAACACCGAAGATCCTGGCTGGGATTTAAAAGTTCCCCACCCGGCTCTTGAATCAACTATGAACCAAATCAAATTAAGTAAGTGCCGAATACTAAATTTAGGCTGCGGCACTGGTACAGATGCAAATTACTTAGCAAGCCTTGGTCATATTGTTACTGGAGTTGACATGAGCCCTGAAGCCATTAAACGCGCTAAAAAAAAATATTCTCATATTAAAAATTTAAATTTTGTACAAAAAGATATTTTTGATGTTACTAAAAGTGAGCTTGGTGAGTTTGATTTAATTTTTGAACATACATTATATTGTGCCATATCTCCTGATAGGCGAAATAAGCTATTACAAAAATGGAAATCAATGCTAAGTGAAACTGGCCAATTACTTGGAATTTTCTTCACTATGGACCGCAGGGTGGGACCTCCTTTTGGTGGCAGCGAATGGGAGATCAAGCAACGTTTAAAGAAGGATTTTAGATTTTTATATTGGACTCGCTGTAAAAAATCCCCAGGTAAACGCCTAGGAAAAGAACTGATTGTTTTTGCAGAAAAGCATTAACTCTCCGTTTAATAACCCCAACTTATTAAAGTCATTATAGCTACTTATTGCCCTTCAAGCCTTTGGTCTAGATAATAAATGTCTATATGAATATATCATTAAACTAAAACCAAAAACTAATACTATGTCCCTACGATTGATGTAATCAATTTTACAAAAAATACAGATTATAAAATCAAAGGATGATTATGAAATTAGTAGTTATAATTTTAACACTTTGTCTTTCCTCATTTTCGTTTGCAGAAGCATTAGAAAACTGGATTCCAAAAAATAAACTCTCATATGTTTATTTAACTTGGGAGCACGAAAATACAAGTGCTCACATTACTGTTAACTACCATAGTCGATTAAATTATGACCTGGCTCAAGTGCTCTATAGCACTCGCCCCCAGTATGGCGTTGTAAGTAATTATGAGTTCCGTACAACTGGCGAAACTAGAAAGCTAGATGGTTTAAATCGAGCCTTCCATAATGTAACTATTAATAACTTACAAGCTAACACAACTTACTATTTTGTTGTGGGTGATATGAAAACTGGCTTTTCTAAGGAGTACAAATTTCAAACAATACCAAAAGATAGCTCACAGGTTCGCTTTGTTACTGGTGGTGACATGGGAACAAAAGACTCTCTTGAAGATATGTTAAGGTTAGCCGCCAAGACGGACCCTCACTTTGTGGCTATCGGAGGCGATGTCTCCTATGCCAATGCCAAATTAAAAAACTACAAACGCTGGGACAAGTGGTTACAAATGTGGACTAGAAGCATGGTCACAACTGACGGTAAATTAATACCTATGGTTTTAGCCATTGGAAACCACGAAGTAAATATTTTTGCTCGGAAAAAAATTAAAAAGGCTCCCTTTTATTTTACCTTATTTAAGCAAACTCCAAAATTAAAATCCTATTTTTACAAAAAGTTTGGAGACCACACTATTATTTATTTTTTAGATACAGGCCATGTCAGCTACTATGGCGGCAATCAAAAAAAGTGGATGAAAAAAACAATGAACACATTTAAAACGATTCGAAATCAATTTGCTGTTTACCATGTGCCCTTATACCCCAGTCACCGAAGCTACAATGGCCCCCAATCTATGCTCGGCAGAATTAACTGGATCAATGTATTTGATAAATTTAACCTTGATCTTGCCTTTGAAAATCATGACCATACTTTCAAAGTCACCCACCCCCTTAAAGGTGGCAAGATTGTGAACCACGGGGAAGGGCGAATATACCTGGGAGATGGTTGCTGGGGAAAGTCTCCAAGAAAAGCTGACCCAAGCCGTTGGTATTTAAAAACAGCAACAGAAGATGTTCATTTTTGGTATGTAACTTCTAGTGATCGAAACTATACCTACCAAGGAATTGACGAGAATAATAAAATTATTTTTAGTGGACATGAATAAAAAAAGGGAGCAATAGGCTCCCTTTACATTTAAAACTATTTGTTAAAGTTATTTCGACTGTACATAACCACTTAATTCATTAATTTCAATTTCACAGCGATTTTGCTTATTAAACATATAACAAGACACTCGACCCCTTCTAATTGGCGTAATTGCCACTGACGACTCTTCAAACCCTTGCTTAACATATGCAGGCTTAAATCTTTTTCCTGTTCTTTTATCTGTTTCTGCATGAAAAGAATCAGCTTCAACAGTTAAGTTTTCTATTCTAGAGTATAAACCAACAGCCATGTCACCACTTAGCTTCATTGCAAATCCTTGCTTATGGTTTGTTGTAATTATACATTTAGTATCACCAATTTTTTTTGTTGTGCCTAAGTTTTGCTTAGTACACTCAAGACTGCTTATCTCTAGTGCTTGATGCTTACTAAAATAATCTTTATTTTGCTCCTTAATAGCTTTAGAGGCATTAAACTCTAACACTATAATTTCAGGATAAATATCTAAACACATTGCACAGGCCATAGCCTTTGAAGCGCCAAATAAACAAACTACAACAACGACTAAAAACTTAATTATCTTCATAAGATCCTCCAAGAGTTAAATTAACTTGTTATATCTATAACAAATCACTGAAACAATCATAATTATTAAAATTGGAAAATTTAGAAAAAGCGAGGCCTTACACCTTTAGAGTGTAAGGCCTCATACGAGATTAGGCAAAAGTAAGCCGGATTCTGTTGAGGCTTTATTTCCCGAAGAATAAAACCATGGACAGTCATTCATCTGAGATAATTATTACTAATTACCTTATGCAGTCTACCCGAAGGCTTAAATGCTGGCCGCACCAATAACCTTCCTATTTGACCTTGCTCCCCGTAGAAGTTTAGCTGCTTTCACTCCATCCACTCCCAAAGGCTCTCACGTTCTTTAAGCCTAAGATCAATGCTCTGGACATTCTCTCTGTTCCACTGGTCCTCACCTCACGGTGGAGGGGTGTTACCCCTTACGGTGCCATTCGGAGTCCGGACTTTCCTCTCAAAGCCACAAGGGCAAAGAGCGACTGTCTTTTTACCTATAAATTAGATAAACCCGTCATTAGTTTTTGTCAAATTTGAATAATTTTAATGGACCATTCTATAGATAATTAGAAAATAATTCCCTATTTAAGCTTTAAAGGCTCATAAAAGGATCGATGAAAAATCAATACAGCTCAAATATCTAGTACATGGTTTGCAAGCTCATCGGCTTTAACATTATCTTCGCGTCTTACATGCTCGATTTCAAAGTTTGGAAGCTTACTTATTAAACCCTTACACTCTAAAAACAATGGCTTTAAGCCGGGGGATTTCACTTTATACTGGCCTTGTATTTGCCTGACTAATAATTGACTATCACTGCGCACAACTAAATTCTGTACACTGTTTTCAACACTAAAATTTAAAGCCTCAACAACAGCCATATATTCAGCGTAATTATTTGTTTGAGTACCAAGGGCCTTAGCATAACAAAAAACTTCTTTGTTTTCAGAGTCATAAACAGCTAAACCTAAAGAAGCATCACCCGGATTACCGCGACTGGCCCCATCAGTATAAATAAATACCTTTTCAGGCCAATTCTGCTCTATCCCCTCTTTATACTCTTTCATTCTTAACCCTTTATTCATCGTTACTGATTGTGTTTTTAAAAATATACAAACATAATAAGTCATATACAAGAGCTCAGGAGACTTATTTGAAACTATTTTTATTTACACTTATATTTTCGCTCATGCCATTACTTGCTAGTGCCAGTGAGGTAGAAGAACCTATCGCTGAGGCCATAGAACAAAAAGTCATAACCAGCGATCATAATTTTAACTTTAAATTAAATGCATTAATAATATTTTTTGGGTTAGGAGATTTATCTTTAGAATATAAACTAACACCAAATATAACTCTTGGCGGATCATTAATATTTGGAGGATTTACTCAAAAGTCTGTAAATCAAATCTATGAATTTGATATTAGAACATTTGGCGGAAATATAAAAGCTAACTACTACTTTCATGGAGCTTTCAAAGATAGCTTTTATATATCTAGTCGGTTCGGCACCTTTGACTTTGATGTTAAATTAAAAAACTCTACAATTCCTGTAAGCTCTGAATTTGATTCAACCTATATTGGCGCAAGCCTTGGCTATGCTTGGCACTGGAGTAATATTAATTTTAGCGTCGGCGCTGGATACAATCATTCTTTTGAAGATGATGAAGCATTAATAAAGGTTGATAACCTGTCGGGGACCACAACCGTGAGAGTTAATTATAATTTAATTCTGGATGCAGCTCTCGGTATTACTTTTTAAATTTGAAAAATATTCAGTTCGCTATATAGAAACCTAATTATATGTTATTTGTCTATTAAGCGAGGTTGTATGATATATTTTCTTACAGGTGTTACAGTTTTAGCTCACCTTATAGTTCCTTTTATTTTTTTATGGTGGGTTGCACGCAACAAAGGAAATTCACTATTATACCGCATTGGTGTTTCGGCATTAGTTGGCTCATTTTTACTTACTATGTGGGTTGCTGGTGCTGGCTGGGCATGGTTCGGTCATTGGTGGGCCTCTCTGTTTTTAATTTTATTCATACCAGCTATAATTTTAATGATTAAGAAGTCAAAAGGGGTTCCTTGGCTACCGCCTAAAAAAATTCAATCATGGCTTGGAACTTTAACAGTAATCACTCTTGCTGTTCTTAGTAGCATCGGCCTTCCAAGCCTCCTTAATTCTCGCTCTTATAATGAAAAGCCAATCAACCTTTTCTTTCCCCTCCGCGGTGGTACTTATATGATCGCACAAGGTGGTGGCAACGAATCTGTGAATGCACATTATAATGTTCACGCTCAAAAATATGCACTTGATGTATTCAAACTTAACAATTTTGGCGTCCGAGCAAACGGCCTACTGCCAAAAGACTTAACAAAGTATGAAATTTTTAATGATCAATTATTTGCACCTTGTTCTGGCAAAGTATTATCTGTTAAAAATAATTTAGAAGACTTAATACCTCCTAAAATGGACTCTAAAAATTTACTCGGCAATCATGTTATTATTTTTTGTAAAGGGCATAGTATATTGTTAGCCCATCTAAAAAAAGGTAGTTTAGCTGTTCATATTGGTGAAAACATTAACGAAGGTGATTACATTGGTAACGTTGGCAATAGTGGCAACACAACGGAACCCCACCTTCATATGCATGCAGTTAAAGGAAATGCTACAGCTACTAAAGAGGTGACTAACTCTGCAGAGGGTGTACCAATGATTTTTGACAATAAGTTTTTAATCAGAAATGACAAGGTCACTTACAAGAAATAATAGCTTCTTAAAAACTCTCCGACCAAGGCTTATTATCAATTAACAGCTCTTTAATTTGTGCAACACCACTTTTAGTTACTGACAATATTATATGAGCTTTTTTATCTCTGATTAGGTCTTCAAGTTTTTTGGCTCTCTTTTCTGGAATAAAGTATTTTTCAATACCTGCAGAAAACCTCCCCCTATAACACTCACCTTTAATAAATACTTTACAGTTTTTAGACTTATTATACGCAAAAGTTTTATTACTCAAACAAACAAAGGCATCTTTTCTACCACTTTTATCAGAGCAAACCTTTACACCATAATCAATCGTATACACTAAGTACTGACCAGATAGAAGGTCCCTTGGATCATAGCCAATAATTGGCAGCTTAACTTCATGACCATAGCTTAAAATATATTTTTTATAACCCACCAAAAGAAGTAAGCATAAAATTGGAATGGCCAAAGCCATTTTTAATTTGTTTTCCTTACTCATTGAGTGCACCTTCTGCCAAATGGGTTAGTCTTTCTTTATATTTTACCCATAAATAAACCATAAAAATAATTAGTAACCCAGAGCCTATAAGACCTATGCCTGTGGCTGCCAAACCACCAAAAGCTTGGAAGTATAAAACAAGAAACCTAATCCCCACCAAAGACAATATAAATTGAAATGTCTTTCTGTATCCGTAGCTGGCTAAAAATAATGATAAAGCTAACAATGTTAAAATTGTTAAAACTGCAGCAATTACCTTATCAACTTTAAAATAAAAAGCGCTCACAAAAGCAATGAAGTATAAAACAGCAATAACACTAATTAGCACCAATCTATTTCTTTTAAAGAACTGACTAAAGTATGCAGCAACAATGGCAACACCTCCTAAAACAGCACCAGGCACAATTGGTGTTAATGCACCGTAAGAACGTAAATTGCCACTATAAGCAACTTCAAAAGAAAATAATCCAAGCACTAATGAAACTAAACCATAAACCCAAAATGCATTTTTTTGTGCTGAGTACTTTGGAAACTTCATAAAGATTAGAGCTAAAATTGCACTTATATAAGGAAAGCAAAGTACAATTGGTCTAGTTGATTTTAAAAATACTGAGTCCATAAAGGTTGCTTCAGTGGCCAAAAAGCTTAGGCCAGCAAAAAAGCCTATCACCCAAATGAAGGCCACAAGGAAATGCCGCGTGCTCATCATCACTGAGAATGTGATTACTGACCATATTAACAAAGCCTGATACAAATGCCCGCCGGTATGATAAACTTGTGATATCAACCCTATTGAAGCTAAACACAATAATATAAAAAACAGGAGTAGGGCCTCAAACACCACCTCTTTATTTTTTATAAATGCATAATAGGTCGCTCCGGCAGTAGCTATTAACAATAAAAAGTTATTAATTATTTTTACATAACCTGGAAACAGCTCCCAGTTCGCTGCAATCACTGAAATTATACCAATAGCAATAACTATAGCTCCAAGGCCTAAAACACCATAAATGGCCCAAGATTTACTTTCTTTACTATTTTCATAAGTAGTGATCGCCTCAGCTTGAGTATTATTTATTATACCCTTAGACACCCACTCTGATATTTTTTTATCAATGGAAAACATACTAAAATATTAACATAGGTAAATTCAGTTAAATAGCACTTAACATAGTGAGTCTTTTACTTATTCTCAGGATTAAATAAGAGGCATAATAGGATTAGAATAGTTCAAGTGCTCCAGCCCTAGTTCAAATCTATGGCCACATCCATTAATAGTACTAACCTGCTTGCAGTTATAAATATTTTTTAAATTTTTAAAAATTAGTTGATACTTACTGTCTTTTTCACCAACCATCCAATGTAATTTTTTATTATTTAATAGCTCTAAGTCAATTTGGTGCTTCGTCAGAGACCAGTTTTTTAAAGCTAATTTTAATAACCCCTTATCAAAATCACTTTCAACAGGCTTGCTGCTATCACAGTGCTTAAAAACATCTTGCCTATTCCAAAGGCTAATAAACTCATCCCATGGCTTATTATCTATTTGGTAACACCAACCATCTTCCCAAGCCATTCTTGCCATTTTTTCAGAATTTTTTATTAAACCAGGATTAGAAGAGGCAAAGTAACACGTTTCCCAAAGATTTGGCTCATCCATAAAGGCATGTATACCCAGCCTTCCCCCCATGGAATAACCAATTAAAAAATTTTTACCAGTGCTGTTTTCTTTGACATAAGTGTTAAAATTTTTAGCCCAATCAATAAAGTTATGGTTGGGAGTTAAAGTTTCAATAGAGTTTGCATGGAATAAATTGGGTGCAAATACATTATCAGTTTCTGGGTCAGCTTTAAGCTGTGAAGTTATTTTAGAGAATATTTGGTTAGTTCCTAAAAAACCATGGAGTAAAAAATAGCTATTCATGACCAAACTCTCTAACCAGGTTTTTTATCTCTTCTATGACTTTTGCACTTTGGCTATTATCTGGAATAAGCTCAATCACCTCATTATCATCACTCATTTTTATATCAGAAGCAGAACTAATTTTTTGATAACCTAAATTAAACATTTTTGCCCAACCAGAGAACTCAATATCATGGCTATTTTCGAAAGTTTCATTTTTAAATAAGGGCGAAAATATTTTTCCACCACCGTTATTTATAATAATAATTTTAATTTTTTTATCTTGATAATATTTTTTATATAAAAAGCCTGCCGCCAAATCATATAAGGCCGACAAATCACCTAACAAACAATAATTTGTAATATTATCTTTTGCTAATCCTAAAAAATAAGAAATATTACCATCTATCCCATTGGCTCCACGTAAAGTTTGTATTTTGACTTTTCCACTGGGTGAGGCAAAGCTGTCCCACTCCCTGATGGGCAGGCTATTGGCTAAAAACACTTGGCTATTATTTTCTATTGTTCGTGAAAACTTATGCACAAAAGATTGTTCACTATTAGGGTATTTTTCTAATAAACTATAAAACTTAGACATCAAAGAATCACTTTTAAACTTTGCTGGCTCCTTGCTACTAAGTTCAGCTTCTTCTAAAAGTTTTAAGCTTTGTATGCTTAGTGCCGGCTCTTTAATACGAGATAAACCACTAAATTGATTTTTACTAAAATTTAGCACAGGACATTCCATGTTATTTAAGTCTCGCCAAAACCTTAAGGTGGGTATACCACCAATTCTAATAACACTATCAAAACCTTCGTTTTTAAAAATCAAACCCACAGTGCTTGCACCAGTTGTAATTAATTGGTTACTAATTTCATTATTGTACTTAAGACCGCTATGAGCCTCAGCATATATGGCCAAGTTTAATTTTTTTAAAATCGGCAAAACTGTGCTTGCCTCATCAGCATCTAACTGACCTAGTATTACCAATGGTTGTTTCACTTTATTAAAATCTAATTGATCTGGAGTAGTTTCTGTACACTTAGGCGTTAATTTTATTTTATCAATATTTATAAACTCGCCGTCATAGTTTTCTTTTTTAATACTAAGCAGTGGCTCATCAAAACAAATATTAATATGCAAAGGTTTTTGCAAGCTATCTTTAAATTCCAGCAGGTCAGTTAAATCCTCTTCCAAATCAAAAGTGGACTGGCAAAATTCTGATAATATTTTTGATTGTTTAATGGATTGCGGAGCACCACTACCTCTATAGTTTTTAGGTCTATCCGCTGTAATAATTATTAAAGGTAACCCTTGATAATAAGCCTCAATAACTGATGGAAGCAGCTCTGCCACAGCAGTGCCACTGGTGGTGATCACAGCTACGGGTCCTTGCCCCTTTTTAATTAAACCGCATGCATAAAAGCCCGCTGACCTTTCTTCAAATAAAGTTGTAGTTTTAAATAAAGAGGTTTTAGATAACACTTCCACAAAGGGGGCGTTCCTTCCACCTGGGCACAAAACAACCTCTTCACACCCAAGCTGCTTAACTTTAGTCAAAATCTTTATGGCTTTATCTATGGGTAAATTCATTTATTTATAAGCCCCAAGTATTTTTTTACTGAATTTCTCTTTAATATCAACTCACTCCATTCTTTTTCTAACTCACTTTCTTTTACTATACCGCAGCCAGAACCAATATAACTATTTTTTTGATCCCACTGTAAGTTTCTAATAGCCACTACTGACTTAAATTCACCTCCTGGCAAACTCACCCCAATGGGAGCTCCATAGCGAGATCTATTCACTTTAGTTTCAAAATTTTTAATATTCTTCCAGTTATAGTCTTTAGGGTGCACACCTAAGGCTGGAGTTGGGTGCATAGCCTTTATTAACTCACCTGGTTTTACATCATGTGATAAGTCCACTTCAATATCTGTGCGCAAATGCTTTATTTCATTTATTGCCCACTCATAAGTTTTAGATTTAGAAAACCTGCCAATTGGTTTTAAATTATTATTTAAATTATCAATTACAAAATTATGTTCATTCATTTCTTTGGTGTTCGACAACAATGATCCGTCACCACTTGTAACTTTATCAGTGCCCGCAAGCGCCATTGAAGTTATTTTACTTTCTGTTTTGTTAAATAACACTTCAGGCGTTAAACCCAACAAGCCTTCACCATTACTCCAAAAGCCATAGACCTGTTGGGATGTATCAACCGTTAAGAGTTTATTAATAAAATACACTAAATCCTCAGGCTTAACTAAATCATCACTCACTTCAAAAACCACTGGGACTAATTTATTTAGTTTTCCACCCCATATTTCATTTTGGATTTTAGTAAAATTACTGGAGAATTCTTCTTTGGAAGGCGGCTGCCATTTATAATTGGGAGTGGTACTTTGAAGCTTTAAACCCTCAATAAGAGTGAGTAGCGCCTTTTTAGTAATAATGTGATTTTCCTTGAACTGATACCAAGATTGCTCTGAACTCAAATAGAAATCAGGTAGAAAATAACCATGGCTATCTTGAGGCTGATTCGTAGATAAAACTACATCACCGTAAGATACTAATATCTCTGAGTTATTCAGGCTAAATAACGCCCCACCTTCTAACCACTTTGCTATATCCATAATCACTTTTTCTTAAACCATTAAACGTAGACAACGTGCAACAAAATTGTATATATAAGGGGTATAAATTAAGGAAAATAGCCTGTTTAGGCTTGTTTTTAGCTTATTTTAGGAGCATTAAAAGTTAGATGAAAACTAATATTGTACCATTTGGACCTGTAAATATTGGCGGATCAAAATTTGCCGTTATCGCCGGGCCTTGCTCAATTGAAAGCGAGGAACAGCTCCTATCTACAGCAAAATTTGTTAAAGATAATGGAGCCAGTATTTTAAGAGGTGGAGTTTATAAACTTCGCACCTCCCCTAAAAGTTTTCAAGGACTTGGTAAAAGTGCATTTGATTTAGTTAAACTTGCAAAGCAAGAAACAAACATGCCTTTTATTTCTGAGGTTACAGATCCCCGTCAAATTTCTGATTTATATGACTTAGTTGAAATTTTTCAAGTGGGCTCTCGCAATATGCACAACTATGAACTTTTAAAAGAATTGGGAAAAACAGACAAACCCATTTTACTTAAAAGAGGCCTTGCCGGCTTAGTTAAGGAATGGTTACTAGCGGCGGATTATATTACTGAGCAAGGCAATGAAAAAGTTGTACTTTGCGAGCGCGGGATTAGAACTTTTGAAACAACAACAAGAAACACATTTGATATTAATGCCATAGCCCATGTTAAGCAGTTTACAAACTTTCCGGTAATTGCTGACCCTTCACATGGCACAGGAGTTAAAGAGTTAGTTGCTCCCATTAGTATGGCCGCAGCGGCTGCCGGAGCAGATGGGTTAATTTTAGAAGTCCATCCTAACCCAAGCACTGCCAAAAGTGACGGCCACCAAGCCTTAACATTTGATGACTTTAAAAAAGTAATGACTGACCTTAATAAACTTTTACATGTTTTTGATAAAACGATTTAAGGACATTCATGAGCAATCTATCAGGCCCAGAAGCACAAAATATTAAAAACCTATTTGGCGGTATTGCTGGCACTTATGACAAAGCCAACGATGTAATCACTTTTGGTATGGCTCGTCGCTGGCGCAAACTACTTGTAAAAATGAGTGGAGCAAAACCAGGGATGAGAGTTCTTGATTGCGCAACAGGCACTGGCGACCTAGCCTTTAACTTTAAATCAGTAGTTGGCAACAGCGGCAGCGTAACAGGCACTGATTTTTGCCCCGAGATGATTGCCTTAGCTCCCGGCAAATCAAAAAAATTAAATCTTGATGTTAAATTTCAAATTGAAGACGTTACTGCTTTAAGTTTTAACGATGACCTCTTTGATGTAACAAGTATTGCCTATGGCATTCGCAATGTGCAAGATCCACAAAAAGGTCTTTCAGAAATGGCCCGTGTAACAAAACCTGGCGGCAAAGTTATGGTCATTGAAACGGGAGTAATCACAACTCCAGTTTTAAAACATGTTATCCCTCTTTACTTTAATCATATTGTGCCAAGGCTGGGCGGAATGGTGTCTGGTAACCGCGATGCTTATGATTATTTAAACAAATCCTCTGGCAAGTTCCCATGCCGAGAAGACTTTATATCTGTAATGAACTCAACAAATATGTTTTCACACACTGAATACAAAAGCATAATGGGTGGTGCTAGTTATATTTATATGGGTGTGGTTAAATAAAGGTTCACCTAACAAATAGGTGAACCAACACTAGTTTTTTTATAGCCCTTTCGAAGATTTCATTAATATAACTTTACCATCT
The DNA here is from genome assembly GCA_938001965.1 of uncultured Bdellovibrionales bacterium. GTDB lineage: Bacteria > Bdellovibrionota > Bdellovibrionia > Bdellovibrionales > UBA1609 > JAHDIR01. The sequence goes on from CALLBC010000037.1 coordinate 38,679, forward strand.
TCATCAGATAAATAAATTAAATCAATTTCTCCTGTATGCACTTTCTCAGCGGACATCTGAAACTTATCTCTAGCATCTGTACTTGCTGTTAATTGGCTCATTTGGTTGAGCGTATCAGATACAACAGCTTTAGAAATCGTTTTCGACTTTATTACTGCTTCAGAAGGAGTAATTTTAATTTTTGTAAAACCATCTAGATCTAGTTCCGCACTAGTCTCTGAGTATGACAAATTTAATTCCTTTGATAACTTACTATTTTTAGAAGTAAAGCCATCAAAACCAGTTCCCACTGACATAAATTTTAAATCATTCACCAAATCTGTTTGTTTAATAATAATAACTGAATCATCATCAATCACCATTGAGTTATCCATCGGAAAGCCTCCGCCACCACCAGCGACCCCAGAAGCAACAACACTTGAGTTATCCGTTGGAAATGGAGTGCCTGTACCCCCGGCGCCGCCCCAAGCCTGACTTAATGATAAATTAATCGATAGAACTAAAAAAATTAGATACATACTAAATTTCACTTAAAACCTCCTCATCTACTGTACATGTTGAAATACCCACAAAATGAACTTTACCATCTGTGTTTTCTAATTTATTAGATTTATCAGCAAGCCTTAGCATGTCCTGCATAAATTTATTAAATATAACCTTGTATTCAACTAGTATTTCCGAATGATTTTTTAAAGCATAAAAGTTACATGATGAAATGCCCTTCGGCTTGCCAGCCATAACATCTTTTAGTGCCACCTCTGTAATTTTATTATTAATATTCTCTAGTAATTCACAAGAGTCTTTTTTATTTTCGACATCATATAAATTAGTAGAGCTCCCTTTTCCAGTGTCAATAATACCATCTTTTAAGATTTTAATTTCTTTGCCTTCAATAGACTTAGCCAACCAACGGTCAATAAAGCTACTGTATACTGAACATTTCTTTTTTAACCTTTCAATATCTCCAAGCTTCTTAAATAAACCAAACTTAACAGCTTCTTCAAAAAAATAAATAAATGGAATTTTTAATTCACTTAAATTTTTTCTATTAACTAATATTTCATTCTTTGGCTTATCATCACTTAAATTAATTGCTTCTAGCGGGGTATTTGCTTGA
>CALLBC010000038.1 GCA_938001965.1 uncultured Bdellovibrionales bacterium
TCAAATGAGTCGTTTAGTTAAAAAGCCTGACGGCAAACTACAAGGTCAAATTGAACCCACAGGGATTATACCTAGCTTTATGGATGAAATTATAGATAATGGCATTCCATTTCCGCAAGCTAAATTTAAGTCTGTAGCTTAGAACCTTTAATGTTTTCTAAGTAGCAAATTTTTCTAGTTAAAGAACTCCTTTATAATAAAAAGCAAATTAATCTATCACTGATTAAATTTTGGTAAAAATATCATTTTTATTATTGGAATAGATATTGCTCTATTGAATAGACTATTGAACATAAACAAATAGGGAATTATCAATTTTACTTTTCTTTAAGAGAAAAAAGTGCTTATACAGAGCAAATGAAATATTTTGTACAAGCAAAGCTTACAAAACAAAAGGCAGCTAAGCTTATTATAACTACCACAGGTGGGGATAAGTTCCCTTTAACGATGGATGGTGTCGAAGAGAAGGTTAATTTCCCTGGCTTACCATGGTTAGAAGACTACCTAACAGGCCTGAACCCTTAACAGTTAAATAGCAACTTTAATAAAAAAGCCCCAAAGAAAACTTTGAGGTTTTTTTGTTTCAAGCTTCTTTATATCGCCCTAACATTCGCTTTGCTCATTACGGGCTTAGGAACTTCAACTGGCATCGCACTGTCCATTGGGGACAGAGCGCTACAAGTTGAAAGTTAATGTATATCGCCCTAGCATTCGCTTTGCTCATTACGGGCTAACATCAATAATGCGTTCTTTGATTTCAAAGGTTACACTTAACATGCCTTTTTCTTTTATTTTGTAGAAGTCATTATCATCTAGGGCTGAAGGCTTAACTGATAGTAAAATATATCGACCCGTTGGATCTGAAGAGGCTTCAAAATGTTTTCCGTCTGCTCTGATACCATTGTAGTATACTATAATATCGTAGTTATCTGCATTTGGACTTAAAATTTTAAGTTGTCTTAATTTTAAGCCAGCAGAAACTCCACCATCATAGGCCACTTTTATGGTGGTTCCGTATGGAGGTGCTTCAACAAATACAATTTTCTTGTTGATTATACTGTAGCTAAAAGGACTAATTTCAATATTATTAAAGAATACTTTTATATCGTTAGTGCTTTCAGGCAGAGAGCTTAAAACCCATTCTTTTTTAGCCACAGGGTGACCCTCTGGGAATGTGGCAGTTACTGGCTTTAACTCAATAGATGCATTTGGTCTTGTTGCTACTTGTAAGTTAATGTTTCTTAATGCAATTGGTAAATCAGGATCTAAGTTATTATCATTAATATCATATGTAATTGTGTACTCTGTTGTTAATGATGAGGCGATCTCTCTTAAGATGTCTTTTAAGCTTTTCTCGCCACTTGTTGCAGGTGCTGCTCCTGATTCAATTGTAAATTCGTTTCTATTTTCAATGAGTGTGCTAATGTCAAAATAGTTTTTAGCTAAAGCTAAGGCTGGTGTTCCTTCAAAGGGACTAGCATAGCCTGGAATTTTAGGCCCAACTATATAGTTAGTCACTCTTTGGTCTTGTAGGGCAGCATAAGTGCCAGGGTAGCTTTGAGCATTTGCGCCAGCATCACCAGGTGCGCCTGTATGACTAAAGCTTTCATCTGTTATCATAATCGTTATTCTTTGTGCATCAGGGCGCCACGGAGTAACATTAGCAGCTGACATTAAACCCTGTAATTGATTTTCAGGATCGTCGTCTCCGCCTTTAACTTCAAGCCTTTCAAGGCGATCTAAAAAATCATCAATGTTTTCATTGTTTCCAGTTAATGGATCATCAGCTTGGAAATCTAAGCACTGATCTTGAACTTTATCATCAAAGGTAACTAAGCAAAGATTGGCTAAAATATTTACACTTCTTAGTTGTTGTACAAAGTCTCGAACATTTTCTTTAACACCGTTAATTTCGTCAGCCATGGAAGCGGTCTTATCAAGAACAAAAACTATGTCTGCTTTTGAAACAACATTACTCATTGAAGTTAATGAAAAATTTGTTACTTGCGAACCGTTTTCTTGGATTGCAAAATCAGATTTAGCTAAACCTGTTATGGGTAACTGATTTTCACTAAATACCTGAAAATTCATAGTAACTGTATTATCAAGTAATTCATTTTGGCTAAATGTATCCACCTTATTTTGGTAAGGGAAATCCACTCCTAAGCCATTTGTAATTGCATCATCATCAATGGGAGTATCAAAGGTCACTCCGCCGCAGCCTGTAAGGCCAAATGCACTGATTATTAACCCTGCTATCAATTTCTTATATTCTCTTAAACCAACCATAACCTATTATATTGCTAATAAGGTGCCAAGAGTGGCTAAAAGTATTGGATAAACATGAGTTAAATTAATAACTTAAATATTGTTTTGTATTGAGAAAGTCTCTAAAAATGGCTATATATAATACAGGACCTAAATTAGACCCCTAGAGTTATCATAATAAAGCATTGTCAGCCCCTTAATATATAGTTAAAAATTTAGCTGTGTATATCAGTGGTAAAGTCACCCATTCTGTACTTACTTTTTTGGCAAAAGAATCTGTCGATATAGAGCCGTTGTTTGAAAATACGGACCTACCTGCTGAGTTTTTACGCGACCCGAGCTGTTGGCTAGAAGCTCCTAAAGTAGAGCAGTTCCTGCATTTTTTAGAAAATCGTTTTAGTCCAAATTATCCTGGAGAATCTTTAATTGAAAAAGTTGGTCTTGCTAACCATGAGTTAAGAACATGGGGAGTTTTAGATAGCGTTTTAAAAATGATGATGGATCCTCAAGATATCTATTTACAGCCTCAAAGGTTTATTTCCTATTTTGTATCTCCAGCGCCGCCAACAATAAATATCGTTCATAATTCTACGTCCATTGAATTTGAAGTTCCTATAACAACAGATGAGTACCCGCTATTTGCAGCGTACATGAAAAGTATTTTCGAAGTGCTTCCTTGTTTCATGGGAAAAACAATTGCTACGGCCTCTTGGCTTGGTAATAAAATTTCTGTGGACTGGAATAGTAAGCAAGAAGATTTATTTTCTAAAGATGATGAAGAGCCCAACTATAATCCAGAAGTGGTGCAGTCTTTGGTTGCAAGTATTGAAAGTAAAGAGCGTGAACTTGAAAATCAAATTGAAATAAATAGTTTTAAAGACCTTGAAATTGAAAAGCTACAAAAACGTATTGCTAAGTTTAAGTTATTAGATCCTGAAGAAATTAAAAAAACTAGGGCCAGTACACAGCAATCCTTTGAAGAGCTTGAGAAGGTTGTGAATATGCCATTAATAAATATTCAGTCACAAATGCTAAAGATGAGTGATTACTTAACAAGAGCTCAACAACTCATTACATTACTTGTTGGCCAAAATAGAATGGATAAACAAGTAAAAGAAGCTATGAAGCGAGTGGATTGGGATCATATTCGACAACGCTTTACGCATACTGTTCAAGATGGCGTAAATAATATTGAAAGTATAAGGCGAGAAGTGGAAGCTTTTAAAAATAAAGCTGAAGAGAATGAATTTGAAACTGATATGACCATGTCAAAACTTGATTCTGTAATTGATCGTGCGGTTTCATCTTTATCTGTTAAATTAAAAAACAGACATATTTTTATCGACAGAATGTTATTTTTTGGTCGTGATATATTTATTAATAAATCAAAACTGGAAAAGTTTTTTGAGAAATTACTAGAGTTTTCTGCAAATGAAATTTCAGACAAAGGTTACATCAGAGTGATGAGTCGTCCTCGACCACGAGTGGCTGAAATTGAAATTGTAGATAACGGGCAGGGGATGAATAAAGCCTCATTAGAAAATTTTATGAAAGATCCTTTTATAGCTTCAGTAATTACTGAGCATAAAGCAACGTTACAATTGATTACATCCGGCCCAGAGGGCTCAACTTTGTTAATTCAAATACCATCTATAGGAGTCAATTATGTCAAAGATAACGAAAGTTCACGCCCGCGAGATCTTAGATAGTCGAGGTAATCCCACAGTAGAAGTGGAAGTCACAACAGCTGATGGTATCACTGGCAGAGCTGCCGTTCCTTCAGGAGCGTCCACAGGAGCTTATGAGGCTCATGAATTGCGGGATGGTGATAAAGGCCGCTATTTAGGTAAAGGTGTACAAACCTCTATTACTCATATTAAAAATAAAATGTCAGAAGTATTAATTGGCCAATCTGTGGAAGAGCAAGAATCTATCGATCAAAGTATGATTGATCTTGATGGCACTGAAAATAAATCAAACTTAGGTGCAAATTCTATTTTGGGTGTATCAATGGCTTGTGCAAAGGCAGCCTCTTTGGAGCAAGGTTTAGATGTTTTTGAATATTTAGCCTTTGATAAAAATAATTTAAAACTTCCAGTACCACTCATGAATATTTTAAATGGTGGTTCACATGCTAACAATGGTTTAGATGTGCAAGAGTTTATGGTGGTTCCCGTTTGCGGTGGGAGTTTTAAAGAGGCTTTGCGTGCGGGTAGCGAAATATTTCATAACTTAAAAAAGATTTTAAATAGCAAATCTCTTTCAACGGCAGTTGGTGACGAGGGTGGTTTTGCCCCTGTTTTAAAGGGCAATCGTGAAGCCTTAGAGTTAATTAGCACGGCCATTGAGAAAGCCGGTTATAAACTAGGGGAGGACATCCTGTTGGCGCTAGATGTGGCAGCCACTGAGTTTCATGAAGATGGAATGTATAATTGGGAAGGTAAAAAAATCACAGCTAGTGAGTTAGGAAGTATTTATCAGTCTTGGCAAAAAGACTTTCCTATTCAAAGTATTGAAGATGGTTTTTCAGAAGATGATTGGGATGGCTGGTGTGAGTTCACAAAAAACTACGGATCTAAAACCCAAATTGTGGGTGATGATTTATTTGTTACCAATCAAACAAGATTGAATAAAGGTATTGAGCTTAACGCCGCCAATGCTTTATTGGTAAAGGTTAATCAGATTGGGAGTATCACTGAAACCAAAAAGGCTGTGCAAATGGCTCAAAAAGCAAACTTTCATACAGTAATGTCACATAGAAGTGGTGAAACAGAAGATACAATTATTTCTGATTTGTCAGTGGCAATGGCTAGTGAGCAAATTAAAACCGGGAGCTTATGCCGTGGTGAGCGAACAGCTAAGTATAATCAGCTACTGCGTATTGAAGAAAAGCTAGGTTCTAAGGCTATCTACAGAGGCAGACAAGCCTTTGGTCTGTAGCCCAGGCACTACGACTGATCCATACATACCCTGAGAGTAATGGTTCTTTTCATTCCGTGCTCAAACAGCTGCCCTATGGGGCAGAACTGCGCGCGAAATAAAAAGAACCATTACTCTTAGGGTATGAACTAGGTTGTGGTGTTGTCTTTACATGCTTCATTGGTCTATAATATTAGTATGAAGTTATTTAATACCATTAAGTTAATGTTTACTAATTTGCTAGGGCGACCTATGCGAGTTTTAATTATTTGTTTAATCTTAGTAATGATTAATATGGTTTTTAAAGGTGGTTTTTTTGAGCTTCTAAACCTTAAGCAAAACCTGTCTAAAATTAAAGCTAAAAAAATTACCTTAGCTAAAGACATTGAAAAGCTAGAAATGAAAATCATAAGAGCATCGGATCCAGACTTCTTAGAATTGGAAGTTTTAAATCGATTTGATTTAGCTCAAGAAGGTGATCTAATATTCGTGTTTTCAGATGAGGGCAAGAAGCAGAACTAGAGTTTTCTTGCTTTGTCACAGCTCTTGTTTAAATTCCTCAACTCTAAATTAACCTATCCTCTTAACTAAGCTAAATAAAGCGTCAACACGCCCTAATAAATAATCACTTTGATTCATGGTTTAATTTTTAAATATCGCTAGTATTATTGGGCTCAAGCCTCTATAAATATATAGCTATTATTAGCTTATATGGCCTGTTCTGGGCCTTTTTATCTGGAGCCTATTTTTGAAGAAATTATTTTTAATTGATACCTTTTCTTTTGTTTTTAGATCTTATTATGCCATCCCTCTAATGGAAAACGATAAGGGCGTACCAACTAATGCTCTTTATGGTTTTGTGAGCATGGTTATTAAGATTCTTCGCGAGCATAAGCCTGACTATGTGGCTTTTTGTTTCGATCGTAAGGACGGCTCTTTTCGTAATGAGATTTACCCTGAATATAAAGCTAACCGTGGGGATATGCCTGAGGATTTAGTTCCACAAATTCCTTACATTAGAGATATTTTAGATGCCTTTGGTTTGTATCATATTGACGTTAAAGGTTTTGAGGCTGATGACGTCATTGGAACACTAGCTCAGTTTGGTCGTGAAAGCTCTATGGATACTTTTATTATTAGTAGTGATAAAGATTTTGCTCAATGTGTAGGGCCTAATATTACTTTGTTCGACCCTATGAGAGATAATAAGTATGACGTACAAGGGGTTGTTGATAAGTGGGGTATTAACCCTGAACAAATGATTGATTACTTAGCTATTGTTGGTGATACCAGTGATAACGTGCCAGGAGTAAAGGGCATAGGCCCTAAGGGTGCGCAAAAATTATTAGCTGAGTATAAAGACTTGGAAGGAATATATGAAAACATAGAAAATATTTCTGCTAAAGGAACAAAAACTAAGCTCATTGAAAATGAAGACTTAGCTTATTTATCTAAAGAGTTGGTGACTATTGCCACTAGTGTTGAAGTTAATACCAAAATTGATGATTTAAAACTGAATCCTATTAACCGCGAAAAACTAGTTGGTTTATTTAATGAGCTTGGTTTTAAAAGTTTTGAAAAGAAACTTTTTAATACAGGTGGCGATGATAAAAAAGATGAAAAGGTAAAAATTACGGTAAAGCCAAAAAAGAAAAAAAAGAGTGGTCCAGCATTTAAGCCAGTCAATTTTAAAGAGGTGGCTTGTACGGTTGAAGAGGCTGCAAAGTTAATGGAGCCATACAGTGAAGTCTGGGCTTTAGAAACAACTAGAGGTTTATATTTCCAAACAGGTAAAAAAATTATTTTACTTGATGGAGATTACAAAGAGTTAGGCGCTAAGCTTGAAGGGAAATTTATTCAGTGGAAAGGTTTTGATTTAAAAACCACTTGGAAAACTTTAGACCTAAAAAATGTTAGTGCTCCGGCCTGGGACCATATGTTGGCCGCCTATACACTTAACCCCAGTAATATAAAGGGTTTTGAAGAGGTTTATGAGGCTTATACTGAGAATAAGCTCCCTGAGCTATCAACTGCCTTAGATTACTATAATGCACACTTAGAATTAGAGGCTGAGCTTCATAGTTTATTAACTGAAAAAAACGCCTTAGAAATTTATCAAGACACTGAACTTCCATTAGTGCCAGTATTATTTAATATGGAGCAAAATGGAATATATTTAGATACTGAGCAATTATTGAATCAAAGTAAAGACCTTGAAACGGACCTAGCGAAGCTTGAAAAAAATATTCACAAAGAAGCTGGAGAGGCTTTTAATATTGCTAGTCCAAAGCAATTGGGGCAAATCCTATTTGAAAAAATGAAAATTCCAGTGGTTAAAAAAAATAAAACTGGTTACTCGACCAGTGTTGATGTTTTAATGAAGCTTGCTGACGATTATCCAATCGCTAACATGGTGATTGAATATCGTGAGCTTGCAAAGTTAAAGAACACCTATGTCGATGCTCTTCCTGAATTAGTAGATAAGGAAAACTCCAGGATTCACACAGACTTTAAACAGGCTGTGACTTCAACGGGTCGCTTATCAAGTAAAAACCCTAACTTACAAAATATTCCTATTAGGACAGAGCGTGGTCGTTTAGTTAGAAAGGCTTTTGCAGCTCCTAAGGGAAAGGTTTTACTGTCGATAGATTATAGTCAAATTGAATTGCGCGTACTTGCCCATATCACAGGTGATCCAGGGCTTTGTAAGGCTTTTAAAAATGATTTAGATATTCATGCAGCAACGGCCAGTGAAGTGTTCGGTGTAAAACTAGAAGATGTAACTCCAGAAATGCGTAGAAAAGCAAAGGCTGTGAACTTTGGTATTGCCTATGGGCAGGGGGCCTATGGTTTAGCGGAAACCTTAGGTATTTCTAGGGCCGAAGCCAAAGAAATTATTGATACTTATTTTAAAAAATTTAAAAAAGTAAAAGAATATATGGAAGAGACCGTTGAACGAGCTAAAGAAGATGGCTTTGTCACAACTATTTCTGGGCGTAAACGTTATATTAAAGAACTAAGCTCAACTAAGCCTATGATTAGAAAATTTGGAGAAAGGGCGGCTATTAATGCTCCTATCCAAGGAACAGCCAGTGACATTGTGAAAACAGCGATGATCAAGGTTTATGAAGAGGTAGACATTCCATTACTGTTGCAGGTGCATGATGAATTAATTTTTGAATGCCCTGAGGATGAAGTGGATGAGCAAATGGAAAATATTAAGCAAATTATGCAAGAAACAACTATCTTAAATGTTCCATTAAAAGTGAATGGAGCTTTTGGAAAAAACTGGGATGAAGCTCATTAATTATTTATTTTTTAACAGTCATTAACAAAAGGATTTATTATGAAAATTTTAGGATTAGATTTTGAAACAACAGGATTAGATTTTCAAAATGACCGTGTCATCGAAATTGGTGCTGTTGTTTGGGACACTAACAAAAAAAAGCCAATGGCCTTAATGTCAGAGCTAATTAAGGTGGATGAGAAGTTAAGCCCAGAAATTATTCGAATTACTGGTATAGATGATGAAATGCTAGAAACCTACGGTATTAATGGAGAGTCAGCTTTTGGTAAATTGAAAGACTTGGTTGATACTTGTGACTACATAGTTGCTCATAATGCAAAGTTTGACCGATCCTTCTTTGAATCTGAAATTAAAAACTATGGTATTAATATTGATCCGGCTAAACTGAAGTGGGTGGATACATATATGGATGTGCCATACCCAGACAGCATCCAAACTAGAAAGCTATCTTACTTAGCGGCTGAGCATGGAATTTTAAATACAAACGCACATAGAGCTTTATTTGATGTAATAGTCATGCTTAATATCTTAAAAAACTACTCTATTGATGAAGTAGTTAAAAGAGCTGAAAGCCCGTCAGTCAATGTTATTGCAAAGGTTTCATTTAATGAAAAAGATAAAGCTAAAAACTTAGGTTTTCGCTGGAATAAAGATGATAAGACTTGGTTTAAAGAGTTCAAGGAGCTAGATTTAAAAACACAACAGTTCCCCTTTGAAATAGATATTAGCCCGCAGTAAGCGTAGCTTACGTTTAGGGCGATATACAAAAGCTAAAATTTATTTTGCGTCCGTCCTGATTGGACGGCGCGGAATCAATTTTAATCTAAGTAGTATCAACAAGTTTAGCACGATCTCTAATTAGCCCGCAGTAAGCGTAGCTTAATCATACAGTTTATCAAGGTTCCAACTGGAACCTTTTTCATTACATCTAGGGCCAGTGTAATCGCCGCCTCTTCTAGGTATACCTGGGCATACTTTTTCATCTCTGGCATCATTTGCAGGGCCATGGCCACATTGAATGTCATTAAAGTATACTCGTCCAGTTCTTTTGCCTGTACCAAATTTTCTTTTTAAGTCAGCACAAATTTGTGTAATTTTTTTCCGTCCATTTGGAGTGTTGGCAGACATATTAATTAATCCATGATCAAAGTTGGCTGTGTCACAGTAGCATTGTCCGTCTACAGAGTATGAGTCAGACCAAAAAGTTTTAGCTCGAGGTGTTTTAATACCATTCACAACATCAGGTGGATTATAGACATTACCTGGTGGTTTTGGAGGTTCAGGTGGTGGTGTTACAGTACAGTTTCTTTGCTCTGTTTTAGTTTCAGTTTTAGAGAGCTTGTCTTCAACTGTTTTACATTCCAAGTTATCATTACAGGTGCGTATAAGCTCAAAAGATTGCTTACCATTATTACAGTCACCTATTTTCTTTTCTGTCCAGGGTCCCCAAGCTCCAATCATAGGCTCTGGTGGTTCAGGGTTATTAATAGTGTGAGGATCAATAAATGCTATTTTATCTGGTAGCTGGTTACTCATAGGTGATGCTAAGGTACTTTCAGGTAAAGACTCATCACTCACTTCAATTAAAAAGTAGTCATTATGTATATACTTATCATCACCTAAAATATCTGTGTTAATTTTTAAGTTTTCAAAAGACTTAGAAATATTAAAGTTAAAATTTCCATTTCCACAGAGATTATTAACTTCAGGATTACTTTGACTGGCCGGAATTATGTTATCACTTCTTAAAATATGTTTACGACTATCATTAATAAGTTCATCATTAGTATTAGTTTCAAAGTAACGAATGATTTTAATTGCAACTGGCGCATCAGAACATAAGAAGCCTGATGAGGTTATTGTTGGGGCTTCGAGAGGGTTTGAGTCGATAAAGCTAACTTGTAGATCGTTGAGCTTTCCAAAATATGAATTTTTTTCGGCATTATTATTTTCAAGTGTAAACTCAAAAGAGCTAGGGACTGGTGGTTTAACTATAACAGGAGCGGGTGTAGGGCCAGTACTTCTTTTTGAGGTAAGTTCTGATGAAAAATCACCAGCTGCTTGAAAGCTATTTCCACAGTTATTATAAGCAACCAAAATAAGGGACAATGAAATTATATAGACTAAAAGCTTAATTGGACTTTTCATTTTTCCCCTTCAAATACTCATAATATTGTATCTTATTGAGGAAAATGAATCTAACTAATTATCATATTGAGTCAGCTGAATTGAGTTAGATTTAGCCATTTCAAATAGATTAGAATTGATTTCTTAAGTGAATATGTATAGGTACTAGATATGACTGTTACAAACCCATTTACAGTAGAAGCAGAGGCTGAGCGTTATCATAATTATAGGCCTAAATATCATCACTTACCTTTTGCAGAAATAAATAAAATTGTAGGGCATGAATTTGTAAATAGCTTAGATGTGGCCTGTGGAACTGGGCACTCAAGTGAAGTTCTTAGTAATTACTCGCAAGTGGTCACTGGTATTGATTTATCTGAAGCAATGCTGAGTGTGGCTAAGCGTAATTACGATATGGAGTTTATTAAAGCCAGTGCTGAGGATTTACCTTTTTCTGACTCCAGTTTTGACTTTGTAAATATATCAATGGCTTTTCATTGGTTGAATCAAGATCAGTTTTTAAAAGAAGCCACAAGAGTACTAAAGCCGGGTGGTTACCTTGCAATAGATAGCTATGGTTTTTTAAGAGAGGTATCCGCTGACCCAGCTGAGACTGAGCTTCATGAAAGTATTTTTAAAAATCATTTAAAAAAGGCTTCTAGAAATGCGGCCTACCCAACAAAAGATATGTGGGAAAGTGTGGGGTTAAGCCTAGTTAGTGATTTTAAGTATGATCACAAAGTTAATATGTCTTCTGATGAGTTTTCTAATTTATTAATGACTTGGAGTAACTATCAGGTGCTTTCTGCTGAGGAAAAGGAAGTCGCGAGCCAGAGAATTTTCCACGTATATAATATAATTTTTAATAATGAACGACGAAATTTAAAATTTGGTGGAAGAACTATTTTATTAAAATCAACCAAGGCTTAGTTATTCATACTCTTTGGCCGTATGTTCATCATCTCCCGGAATGAGTCCTTTTTGTTTTTCGTTAATTTCCTTTACTAATCCATTGGTGCGTTCTTTGTCATTTTTTCGAAGCTCTTCAAGGTCATTATTAATCTTTTGGTCTAATTGTTTAAGTTTTTCTTCATAATCTTTCATTTTTTGATCTGGGACATAATCATCACTATTGCTTTTTTTATAATCTGTAGCCTCCACAGGATTTTTTATTTTTTCTGTGGATATTTCATCAATAGTTTTAGAATTTTCTAGTTTAATTTCTTCTAGTTCTGTATTTTGATTGAGTTCTGAATCAAAATTATTTTCTTCATTAGAGTTTTCAGACTCTATATTAGTTTGTGGTGATGGATCAATTTGATACATATTTTTGGCGAGAAAAAAACCTACGACAAAGACAACTATAATAATAATGATTGTTTTCATTTTTGTATTTCCTCACTATGGATCAGTTTTATAATAAGACATGACCATGATTGTTTCAATATTGGAATACGACTTAGTGTAAAACACTAATGGTTTATAAGTTATACTACTTTGACAAAATATAAAAATAATTTCATATTTTATTTATATTTAAGTTATGATTTATACATATTAATCAACTTTCTAATATGAGGTACGTATGTTGAGTAAAATATGGATGGTAGTATTATGTTCTGCGCTTTTGGCTCCAATTGCAAAAGTGAACGCAAAAACAATGGCACAGTTTTATGGCTCAGAGCTATATAATGGCTCTTACGACTTTAATGATTTAAAAAGAAGTTTATCATCAGATGCAGTGTATGATAACCGTGTAGGTTTCAAAGGTCTTGCAGCTCACGGGTTTCATGTAAATGTACTTGTGTCTGATAGCGAAACTGGTGCAGTTGTTGCCGATAAGCAAAGAGTAAGGCAATCATTACATACCATTGCTTGGAAAGATAACCCAGAATCACTTTCTGACTTAAATGCTTGTAAGTTTTATCATGACTTTATGTTAAATCAAGAAGTTGATGATCAAGTGAATTTAAAAATTACTATTAAAGATATGCCTAAGTGGAGAGTTCTTCGTGAGCCAGCAAAGTTAAGACAAACTAGAATTAAAATATACTTTAATAAAAGAGCTGTAAGAATTTTAAATAGTAGAATTAAAGTAGCTACTGATGAAAATAGAATCACTTTATTAAAAAAAGTGCGAGATCACTTTAGTGAAAAAGTAAGTTTACTATATAGTATGCACAGTCATTTAATGGAAGAACACGATCTTCCGTGGAAGCCACGTCGTTGGATCTGGGCTGACTTCGCAAAGAACGATGCTTATTGCTATGAAGGTGATTCATTTAACGCCGAGACTTGGTATGAAGTAAAAAAAGAAATTTCAGTAATCGAAGCACAAATTAAGGCAGTTATGGATGCAAATAGTAGAGCAGCAGAGTAAAATTGATTAACGAGGGGCTGTTGAGAATTTATCTAGTCATTTAAGTACCTATCTAGGCATAGCTTCTTGACTAATTAGATGAATTATCAAAACGCCCTAAGAAATAAAAAAACCAACTATAAATTATAGTTGGTTTTTTATTTTAACTTGTAAATAAAAAATTATAGACGGTCACACTTCATTGTTAGGTTAGAACAATGAATATTACCTGATTTTTTACATTGCGATTTTACACGACGAGCAGCATCTGCTTGCGATGAGCCTTGGCCATAAAATGAATAATCAAATATTGACCCTGTACAAGAAAATGAATCTCTACTTTGGGTGTTAATCGTAATTAAGCTACCTAGGCCTGATAAGCCATTAGAGCTTGCTCCAGAGTATCCTTCTCTGTAGCCGCGCTTAGATTCTGAAATAGATTCAGCAGGGCAAGAGTCAAAAACTGCTGGTGTCATCGGTTCACCCTCATTGGCATCATTTGTACCCATAGCAAAGGCTCCATCATAGTTACAGTTATGTTTTACATGAGCTTCATGCATGGCTGCGCACCCGGCAGTAAGAGTAAGTAGAGTAATTAAAAGTAATCTCATAAGGTATCTCCTATAAATAATATTGAAATTTAGAACTATTATGGGGGTAAAAATTAGGCAAGAGCTTATTGATAAGTTAATTCTATTTAAGTTATTGGGAATTATGAAATCTAAATGGTATGCCTGTGAAGCAGTACTCTCTTTTCGAGTCCTTGTTATTAAGATATAAATTAGTATTCTTGGTTTAATTTATTGATTGTTTTTTTAAATGGCACGCCTGTGAGGACTCGAACCTCAAACCCTCGCCTTAGAAGGGCGATGCTCTATCCAGTTGAGCTACAGGCGCACGTACTAAAAAACTATTCACAAATGAGAAGCAATCTGGATTAATATTCTCAAGAGCTAATCATGCAAAGCTTTGCAAGACTAGGATATTAAACTGCCAGATCTGAAAATACTATTCAAGTGAAAAGAGCAATGTGAGAGCTGGCCAGGGTAATTTTTATACCTTTTTTGCACAAAATAAAGGCTTTAGCCCGTAGTAAGCGAAGCTTACGTTAGGGCGATATACACAAAGAAAAAATTTGTAACGAAATGTCCCAATTGGACGTTGCGGTGCCAATTTTTATCCTAGTAGTATCAAGTTTAGCACGGGCTTAGATTTAGCCCGTAGTAAGCGAAGCTTA
>CALLBC010000039.1 GCA_938001965.1 uncultured Bdellovibrionales bacterium
GAAAAGTTAGCAAACCCACATAAAGCATAAGATAAAATAATTAAGGAGCGCGGTTGTAACTGCTCAGTAATGGCTGACAAATTTAAGTAAGCCACAAACTCATTAATTACAATTTTTTCACCTAAAAGGTTGGCCGCCAAAAAGATATCTTGGTTTGGAATTCCCATTAACCAAGCCACTGGTGCAAAGATCCAACTGAAAAATAAGTTTAAAGATAGCTTGGGAGCTTCATTAGGGTTGAGAGATAAAAAGTCGCCCCAATTTTCAAAACCAATTAAGTCGCCAATATAGCCAAGCCCTGCGTTGGCCATGGCAATAAGAGCAATAAAGGCCAGTAACATAGCGGCAACGTTAAACATGAGCTTTAAGCCATCACTGGCTCCTTGTGCAGCCGCTTCAATAAGGTTTTGATAAGGAGATTCATTGTGCTCATCTGGTATTCCTGTTTCAGTTTCAGTTTTTTTAGTTTCAGGAATCATAATTTTAGCAATCACTAAGGCAGCAGGAGCAGATAAAACACTGGCTGTAAGTAAGTGGCCAGCAATATCGGGGATTTTGTCTTTTAAAAGCCCTACATAGGCGGCAAATACACTTCCTGCCACTGTGGCCATACCACCCACCATCACTGAAAATAGCTCTGAACGGGTCAGTTTATTGATAAATGGCTTAATAATTAGGGGAGCCTCAGTTTGCCCAACAAAAACATTGGCCGCCGCCGCTAGTGACTCAGCCCCACTCACTTTTAAAGTCTTATGCATGAGCCAAGCAAATACATGTACGATTTTTTGCATAATCTTTAAATGGTATAGAACAGCCATTAAAGCTGATAAGAAAATAATTACTGGTAAAACTTGGAAAGCCAGAATGAATCCTGATTTTTCAATATTCATTAAGCCACCAAATAAAAACTCTGTTCCTTTGCCGGCAAAGTTTAAAATGGCAGTGAAAAATATATTTGCAGAGTTAAATATTGGCCTTAGGGGGCCTGTGAAATTAATTGCAGGAATTCCCAAAACACTTATAGCTAAAACAAACTGGAGTAAGATTCCTGAGATTATAAATTTATAATCTACTTTTTTTTTGTTGCTAGAAAGTAAAAAGGCAAAGCCTAAGAAACAAAGAATACCAAAAACACTTATAATTTTTTCCATAGCTAAGAGAGCTAACCTAATTTGATGTAAAAATACAGTAGTGAGTCAGTTCTCAGGCGTAGTTTTTTAAGCTATTGAAATTTATTGATTTTTTTTCTGCTCAAGAGTGAAGAGTCTTCAAAATAATATAAATGGCGCAGGTGGTAATTTACAATTTATACTATTTATTGAGGTGAGAGTTTTTATTTAAGCTCAAGGGCCCAACGGTTGAGAACGCCAACATCTCTTGAAAAGCCATCAGAGACTTTTAGTTTCCAGTTACCAACAAGTCCACTTTCAGCTAAACGAATGAGCTCTTGTTGGAGTTCTTTATCGTTTCCTAGTGTAACCTTCAAGTTGTCACCAGCACTACCACTATTATCTACTAGTGTAATGCTGTCTCCACTAGGGGAGGTAAGGCTTACTGTTAGGTCTCCAGTCCAAGTATGTTCAATGTCTATATGAACAAAAATTTCAGAGTAATTAGTGTCAGACTCTATGGTTAAGCTTGAATAAATCCCATCAGCCGGGCTGTCAGGTATATCTATGCCAGGACTTTCTTCAAATAAGTTTAGGCGAGTAGGAAGGTAGGGAAGAACTTTAGAGATTCTAGTGGCCTCTTCCCCAGTGCATTGGGTGTCCTTTTTTACGTAGTCACAAACATGTGAGCGAAAACAGTTTTCGTTTCTGTCATATACAAAGTCTAAGGCTCCTCTAATTAAGATGCCTTCAATATCTCCAGTTTTAGTGTTAAAAATTGGCGAGCCAGAGTTTGCTCCATAGGCGTCTAAGTCAGTGCGTAAGATGGATAAACTTAAAGAGTGGAGCTTGCCGGCCTCTGTAACTTTAGTGGGAAGCCCAGATGGTTTGCCAATCATAAAGAGATCGTCGCCTTTTTTAGGTTGTCCAAACTGTCTGTAGCTGAGTCCTTTTCTATTTTTTACATTTCGATCTAGTGTGACTACTGCAAAGTCTAGCCCACCCAATTCAGCAACAGTGTAAACAACCCCTTTGCATTGATATACGTTGTTGGCCGGAACATCACTGTAGTTAATATTTTGGTTTTTTTTGTGCTTTGTTAAACCAAATACAAAAGTGGTGTCTTTGCATTTTTTCAAATCTGGTATGCAGTGGCCAGCAGTTAGAATAGTATTTTTATTTATTAAAACACCAGAGCAATGTGTTGTCATTTTTTGATCATAAAAACGTTCGCTCTTACAGAGCTGTCGCTCTTTGCCGTAAGAGTTCACTAAAACGGTGTAATTGCCATTGCTTTTTTTAACCACTCGACTTTTTCTGGTTAATCCAACAACTGAGGCTTCAAATTTTTTAGCTCGATCATTGTTTACGGAATAAAGATCTTTTCTATTATCTTCACCATAAATAACTTTAGTTTCAATGGAGTTTTCATTACTACTTATAAAATCTTCTAGGTTTTTATTAGAAACATAGTTTACGCCACAGGCGCCAATGAGTGCTACTGAAGCGTAAAGTGAGAACTTAAGTAAATAATTTTTAAGTTTCATATAGTTATTATTTTAATAATTTTTTTATTATTTTTCGAATTGAAAAACTATTACTAGCTAATAGGCTTTTAAAAAAAATGTCAGATGAATTAGTAGGTTTTTAGACTAGGAATTAAATTCCGGTTTTGATCTTAGTCTCGGACTAGTCTGCTTAGTAAACTATTTTTTAAAATGTACCAATGGATATATGTATGCGGGCTTCTGACTCTTGTTCGCCAAATAGTCGGTTGGCTTTAATTCCATAGTCTAATACAAATGGGCCAAGAGGAGTATTATATCGTAAGCCAATACCATAAGAGTGTCGAAGCGGGTCTTCAAAATCAAAGCCTTGAATATTTACTATCCCTGCATCCCAGAAAAAGACTAAGCCAAAATCACCTAAAACTGAAAATCGCAATTCAGTTTTAAACAAACCATAGCTTGCATATTTTGTGTCAATAACCTGTTCCCTTCGGTCAATCTCAAGGCTGCTTGGAATACGGTCAATATCGCTTTTACCACCATAGCCCCGAACAGTTGAAAGCCCACCTAATATAAATAAATAGTCTTCAGGTATACCACCGCCAACAAAATTTCCTATTTTTGAAGCATAGCCACCTCTTAGTGAGTTGGCCCAAACTATTTTTGGTGTGAAGAGCTTAAAATAAGTTGTGAAATTTGCTTCTGTCTTAACAAAGTGAGCTGTATCAGAGGCCCCAAGAAGTGGGCTTGAGTAGCCAATGTCGAGAGTAGAATATATTCCCTCACTAGGCAGGAAAACATTGTCACGAGAGTCATATGTCAGGCTAGGGCCAATGCTGGTGACATCAACGCGCTTTTTCTGGCGGGTTGTTTCAAGAGTTTGCGATTGGGAATCTAAGCTCCATATGGTCCATAGCCCTTTTAAGTTTTTAGATAAGTCTTTTTCAATTAAAAAACCAATTCTTCGGTTGAGGTTAGATTTTAGAGTAGCTCCATCACCAGTGAGGTCCCTTTCAATTTCAGTTCTAATTCTTCCTCGAGTCAAAGTATTAAATAAATAAGGCTCCACATAGCTTCCTGATACTTTCCACACTTGGTCCAGAAAGTTTTTATCTTCAAACCTTGTTTCGGTGTCTATTCTTGCATTAATTGCACGGGCAGTGCCAAATAAGTTAATATATGAGGCTCCTGTATAGCCTCGCAAGTTAAAGCCACGCTCATTACTGGCACCAATACCCACTTTAAGTAGGCCGGGCTTACGTTCGCTCACAGTAATTAATAAATCACGATGACCAATATTAGTGTTTGGGTCAGATGTTCTAATGTCTACTGAGGTGAACAGACCTAATCGTGTTAAGTTCGTTTGTGCTTTTACTAGGCGATCAGCAGATAGAATATCACCTGATTTTAATTGAATTTCACGGAGTATGACATAGTCTTCTGTGAAGTCGTTACCCTCAATGCGAATATCTTTAATTTTAATTTGTGGTCCTTCAGAGATACTGTAGGTAACATCTGCTTGGGTGTTATTTTTAAAGTATTTAATAAAGCGCGCGTTTTTAGGGTATTTCATTTCTAAAAAACCTAATGAGTAATAATACTTTGAAATATCGTTCAATGATGTTTCAAAGAGCTTTAAGTTTAGTATTGAACCTTTAGCTAATGGTATCTGACTCAGTATTTCATTGTCGGTGATAATTTTATTTCCCGCTATTTCAATGGAGTTGACATTAGTTTTGGGCCCTTCATTGAGTATGATAGTGATTTCTACTAGATAGTCTTTTAAGTATTTTACTCTTGTTGAGATATGTTTTGCGTGTAAATAACCACTGTTCTTCATGTCGGTGACCAAATTCTCGATTCCCTTATCAAGGCTTTCAGGGGTATAAATATTATTACTAAAAGGCTCAGGGCTATTTTCAAAGAGGAAATCTTTATATAGCTCTCGGCTCGTTGAAAAGCGACCACCAAACTTAACATCTTTAATTTTTACGAGTTCACCTTCATTAATATTAATGGTAAACTTTTTGATATATTCTTTTTCAATAGTTTTTTGGTTTAATTTAACTTTAGCTTTAATATATCCTTTTTCTTGGTAGAGGTTCTTTAGTTTTTCTAATATTTTATTAACTGGATCTTTAGACCAGTTACTTTCATAAAGATCATTGATTTCACTGGTTAAGTTCGATCGAGTGAGTTTTTCATTTCCGTTAAAATAAAATTCGTATTTAAAGGGATTCTTTACAGTGTATGTTATTTCGGCACTATCTTTAGATTTACTGTAGTTGGGAGTGCTAGCATCAATATCCACAAAATAGTATTGGCGATCTTTAAGGTATTTATTTATTCGATTATTTATTTTGACTAGCATTTGTTCTGATAGAGGATCATTTAAATACTTTTTCACATTCAATCGCAATGATTTGTTAAGAGCTTTATTGTTAGATATAAAGTTGATCTTACTAATTTTACAAACTTCATTTTCTTTAATTTTAATTTTTAGTTTAAAAAATTGATTTACATCTCCATCGTTAATGGCATCTACGCTAAATAAGGTATTGAGGTAGGAACGATTAATATATGCATTTTTTAGACGACGCATAGCTAAGTTAATTTCTTCTTTAGAAAAAGAAGAGTTAATTTTTAGTTTACTAATTTTCAGAAGCTGTGAATCACTGAAAACATCATTACCTGTAAATTCTATGGCTTTGATTTTTTTTGCAGGTATGGCTAAAATTGAAACTTGGTTATTAACTAAGCTTGCTTTAACGGACTCATAATTTTTAGTTTTTGAGAGTTCAGAAACAGCAATGTCTAAAATAGAATAGTCGGGTTTTTTTAAAGTAAGAGTTGGGTATCTTTTCAAGATACTTTTTTGATCCTCTTCTGAGATATCCTGAAAGGTGACTGCCTGGGCGTCAAAGCTGAGTAAAAATAGAGCAGTTAAAAAAAGTTTCATTAACCTATTTGAACTCAAGTTTGTATTCGAAATCAAGTCCTAGGGCTTCACCAGAGTCATTATCACTATTTGTGGTGTCTTTTCCTTCTTCTTGGGTAAATGAGCCAATAATACCCAGGTTTCTGTTTAATTTATACTCTAGTTTAAAGGAGTTTGTGGCTTTGGTTTCAATAGTTCGACTAGCAGTAGCATCAAATTTACGTCCAATCTTCTTTTTCAGAGTCACAACGGGTATAGGCTTACTTTGATCATCGTTATAAGTGGATGATATATCTAAATCTATCCCTAGCTTGTCGTTCATACCCCTTGTAAGGCCTAGTTTCTCTTTAATAATTGATGACCCGGCATCAAACATAAGTTGTTCAGTTTGGTCTTGTGGGCCAGCATCATTATCAATGTCGGTAGAGGTGTAGCCAAGAGCTACAAGGTTAATAATTTCACTTTCAGGCAGGCTTGGGCTGCTTTGGAAGTTAAATTTGGGGTCATTCCCTGAGCCCAATACAGTAATACTTATATCATAGTCTTGTATTCTACCTTCCGCATCCACATATAAAAATGGGTTTGAGGGAGGCTGGTCCTCATATGTGAGGTATCCAGTTTTTAGTTGATATTCATTATTCCTAAATAAAATAGTACCACCGTTTTTAAAGTCTATTCGTCCTTTTAGGTTTGGCTTTTGGGGTGTATTTGTAACTTTTAGTCGGCCTAGTAAAGTAGTTTGTAATTCAAACTGGGTTGTAACAATTTTAGTTGGAATTGGGATCTCAATATTGGCCACAACATTCAATTGTATTGCATTTTCTTTTGCAGCTTGTGACTCTTTTGGGGCATATTTGCTAATTTTAAATTTGGCATTTTTGGAGCCATCAAGAGAAATAGACTTATCAATATTTCCCTTTTTAATATTGGTGCTCGCAGTTAATAGGTAAGGTAGTTTAGCTCCTTTTAGTTCAATATCACCATCAAAAACTAAATCAACACCTTCAATAGATTTAAAGTTACTATTTTTTATGCGACCTTTAATATCTAATTTAGGGAATTGATCATTGAACTGTATGAGTCCGTTAGCATTAATTGTACCGTTCCCAAATTCACCAGCCAATGTATTTACGAATAATGACTTGTTTTTAACGGTTATTTCCGACTGAATGGCTTGGATTGGCTGAGACAAACTAAATAACTTTAAGGTTGAGTCTTGGATATAGATACTGCCAAACATATCAACATCATTTAATGGCCCTGTAACTCCCAATGAGACTGATGTTTCCCCTTTGAACTCTTCAACTAGAGATGAAAATATTAAACCCACTCCTAAATCTAGTTGGCCTTTGGCTTTTAAGTTTAGATTTTTAAGCAAAGAGTTAGTAGAGGTTAATTTTAGGTCAGTCCTTTGCCCTTTAAAGTTAACATCAAAGTCACTAAAGCGACCATCGGCAAATTCAATTTTTAGTGGTTTTTCAAGGTAAATAGAATAGGCTCCTCGAAGAATAAAAAAGCTATTAATGTTTATTGAGCCCCGAGTTTTATTGAAGTCTTTGTTTGGGATGACTAAATCAGTACTGCCATTAAAGTTAGTGAATAGATTAAACTTTTTAAAATGAGGAAATATACCTTCAAGTATATGGCTGAAATTCCAGTTTTGTGCTTTAGTTTTAATATAAGCATCATTTTTCTTGAATGGATAAATAACATTAGAGGTAAACTGTTGTTTATTTAGTGAGATATTAGCGTTTAATTCATTTTTGTCTAATGTCAGCTTAACATATGAATCCTTGTGGACCTTATCTCCCAGTGAAGAATTTTTAAGTTTGCCACTAACACTTAGTTTTGGGTCACTAATATAGCCTGTTAGGCTAGCATCAATTGCAATTTGACCATCGATCTCAGTTTTTAGCGCTTCAAAGTGCTCAGAGTTTTTTAGCTGTAATGCGGGCACATTCCCTTTTAGGCCGAGACTTCCATCGCGATTAAGCCTTCCTTTTACATTAAAAACACTATCAGCTTTTTTAAGGTACACTTGATCTGTTTTTATATTCCCAGTTCTGCAAGTGAGTTTAACTTTGGCTTCATCAAAGCTTTCTTTATTGATAAAGCCATAAGAAAATTTTGAATCAAGATCGAAATTTAAGTCTTGTAGTTTTAAAGGGCCCCAAAGTTTAAACTTTGCAACGCCTGTTGAATCTATATTGAAGGGGAGTGGTACTTTTTCTTTGATCGCTTCTTTCACGTCTTTAAGTTCGAGCTTAGTAATATCTGACTGTACTTGGATCGCGCTACCAGCAATATCAACATTGACCGTGGAGTTATGTGTGCTTTCGCCAATTATTCCTATAATATTACTTAAATTTAGGTTTCCTTTTTTATACTCAACATCAGTTATGAAGTCACCAAGCTCCCAGCCTTTAAGTCTGCAGTCAAAACACTCAGCTTTGCTCACTAGCGCTGCAGTTTTTGAATCACCTGTCACTGAGCCAACAATATCTACTTTGCCTTCAAGCTCTAAATCAACTAGGTTATCAATATCTTTTTTAGCATCGAGAACTGTGCCATCGAAGTCAACATTGAAGCCAGTATCGTATATAGCGGCCCCTTTAGCCATTGCAAAAGAGTCATTAATAGTGACTTTGCCATCATAGCTTATAGATTTATGGGTAATAGTTACTAGAGCATCACCAGCAATGTTTTTAACCTTAATTAAAGACTTATCAGGGGTACTCTTACTCAAGTCAAATTCACTTTTTGTTACATTAGTATCACAAATAATTTTTACTCGCGGTCGGAGTTGCCCTTTGCAATCAGCCACTCCCTTTGCTTTTAATTCAACTATTGTGCTTGGTTTCTTTATGGGGTTAAGCATATTTAAAAGGTTCCAAAGGCTAAAATGCTTAATTTTTAATTTAGTCTTAACTTCGGAGTTGCCAGTTAGGTTGAGAGTTAGAGAGCTATTATCAATTTGACCAACTTTATTTTTAATAGAAAAACTTTTTATATTTAACTGATCACCATCTAAAATGGCGTTTACCCCTAAGTCACCAATGTAGTATTTATCCACTTTGAGTCTTTTTGTATTGAATTTAAAAGAGGGTTTGCCAATAGACATATTACTTTTATTGTAGTTAACATCAAACTCAACCAGGCCTGTGGAACTTGGCAATTGAGTGCCTGGGATAAAAGCTTGGGCTATGCCTAAGGCCTCTTGAGTAAGCAGTTGACCAGATGTGTTTATATTTAGGTTATCAATATCATTGTTTAGCCAATCTCCATCTAATTGGCCTAATAGATTTAGGTAAGACTGGTCTGAATGTTTGGCTTCAAGTTTAGAAACTAAGATTCTTTTGTCTTCAAGTAAGAATTTTGAATTTATTGAAAGGGCAAACTTTTTGTTATTGTTACTTTGCTTAATTAAAAGTTTTGGAGTGCTTACATTTGCAATCAATGCATTTTTTAAATTCTCACAAGAAGCTTTAATGCTTTCAGCATGTAAGGAGAACTTAAGTGGGACTATCTTCAAAAATAACTGAACCTTGTCTAGATTAACTTTTTCAATTGGAACTTTACTTAGGAACTCAAAACTGTTGAATTTACTTTCCTGTCGCGAGTCAAATTTTTTGATGATAATATTTAAGGTTGAATCGTTTATATTGATGTTGCTAATATTGATATTGCCTTTAAATAAGTCGATCGTGCTGAGCTCAACCTCTAAGTTTTTAACAACAAATGGGGAAAGAAA
Source organism: uncultured Bdellovibrionales bacterium (assembly GCA_938001965.1). Classification (GTDB taxonomy): domain Bacteria; phylum Bdellovibrionota; class Bdellovibrionia; order Bdellovibrionales; family UBA1609; genus JAHDIR01. Next base: position 9,307 of record CALLBC010000039.1, read on the forward strand.
GCCTTTTGCCTTTTTGATGGGGGTCACTTTTAATTCATTTACATATAAGCTTAGTGGGACCCAATTAAAACCAATGTTTTGGTTTTCAAGGTCAAGCTTAACATAGTCTGAAGCTTGTTTTTTAATTTCTTTAATTATTAATGGTTTTATTTTGGGTATATAATATTTTGAACTAAAACCGATGCCTGCGCTGATCAATGGGAGAACAATTGATAAAAATATTAGCCATGCTCTACTCATCAAGACAGTTTTTCCCTCCAGCTATGCAGTATTTCATAGGCAGAACGATAGCCCGGCCTTGAGTTGACAATTGCTGTCATTACTTCTGTGGCTTCAACTTGGCTACCTATAACCCATAGAGCTTGTGCTTTTTGGTAAAGGCTAGCAAATTGAATCTCGGGATTGTTATCGTTATTTGCATGTAAGCTATCAGCAAGATCTATGCATTCAAAATATCTTTTTGATAAAAATAAAAGTTCAAGTAAAAACCAATCTCTTTCAAGGCAATGAGGAGCTAGTTGAATACAAGCTAAGGCAAAGCTATAAGCTTCCAATTGGTAAAACAAAACCGTGTAATCAAAGTACTTCTTGTCACCAGCATGAGTTTCTTCTTTAATTTTTTCAAAAATTGCAGTACAGCTATTGAGGTCATTTTGTGTCAGTTGTGATTTTATATATTGATCGTAATCTTCTTCAAAACTTGATTGTTTAGGTTTGGAGAATAGATCAAGTGCGAGTTTTTTATCAATGCGCTCAAGGTGCGAGGCGAGTTCAGGGTTTTCGGGGTCATAAATTTTGAGTTGATTGAGTACATTAACCTCTTCTTCAAGAATATTTTTCCCTTGGATAAAGTTAAGTTTGTCCCATAGAAGCTTAATTTTTTTTGAAGCCTCATAGGATAAAGAGTCTCTTAGCTCATTAATTTTTTGCTCAAACTTTCTATTCAGAAACATATGCGCTGGCGAAATAAGCGGAGTTTTCCCGTGCACTTTAAAATAATTGAAGAGCTTATCAAACTCATCGTCATTTAGTTTTTCATTGCAGGCGACTAGAGCGTCTAAAAAAAGTTCCCATGGAAAATATTTTTCTTTGCTTGGCCACTCACGAAGAATTCTGAACACATCTTTTTTTGAACCCGCATTAAGAGCAAAATGTAAGTAAGAAATTTGTGCTTTCTTACTGAGTTTTTTATCATGAAGTGTTTCAAGGCAAGAGGAAACAACCTCCTGAATTGGTTGCCCTTCAGAAAGCATAAAAGAAATTTCAATTTCAACTTTGTTTGGCAATGCTGTGTTCCCCTGAAGTCAAAGCTTGTCCTGAGCTCATATTATAGGGCATTTTTATTTAAAATTCATTAGGAATTTTAGATAATTAGAGGGTCTAGCCTAGGAAAAATTTGCAGCAGAGACTTAAAGGTTTACACGCTCCATATACTTGGCCTCTTCCGTGTTTATTTTGAGTAAGTCACCCTCGCTGATATGTAGTGGAACATGCACTACTAGACCAGTTTCTAGGGTAGCAGGCTTAGTCGTGTTAGAGACGGTATTACCCTTTAGTCCAGGATCGGTTTGAGCCACTTTTAAATTAACTGTTTTAGGAACCTCTAGACCAACCGCTCTTTCGTTAAAAAAGCAAATTTTAACTTCCATGTCTTCAAGGAGGTAGTATTTTGCATCGCCAATAATGCTTGGGTCCATATCAAGTTGTTCAAAGTTTTCAGAGTTCATAAAGTGAAATCCACTTTCATCGCTGTAGAGGAATTTCATGTCAGTGTATTCAACATCTGGAATGCCAAACTTTTCTCCTGACTTAAAGGTTTTCTCTAAATTATTCCCAGTAATTAAATGTTTCATTTTTGTTCTTGTAACAGAATTTCCTTTGCCGGGTTTGTGATGTTGGAATTCAACAATTGTATAGGGTTCACCATCAATTAATAGTTTAAGTCCTCTTTTAAAATCACTAGTTGAGTTCATTTTTTGGTGCTCCTGTGGCTTGTTAGCGTTTTCTTTTGTCTATCTGTTTTAAAATATCATGTAAGTAATTTATATTTTCATTAACGTAAACGGTTTGTCTACTCTTAACATTGTGTTCTTTAATTGGGCTAGAATCTTCGATGTTTTCATCAATAAGCTTTAAACGCTTTATAACCTCAGGGTGATCACCAAAATGGGATCTTGCTTCGGTTAAAACCTTAAAAGATTTTTCAAATTCACTGCGCACCAAAAAAGCATCGGCTAAAGATATTGCTCGCTCGAGTAGGCGATTTGGTGGCTTTTGATTTCCATTAGTAGTGTTGTAATTAATTTTTTTAATTTTAAAGCTATCGTCTTCAAACTCTTCAGCGGTTAGGCTTTCCAGTTTTTGTACTTTATCAAGAGATGATTTATCAGTAGGTCTTAAAAATAAAACCATTTTATATGAGGAAAGTGCTTTTTTAATTTCTCGGGCCTTTAAGTAACTTTCAGCTAAAAGTTTATGGGCTAAGATATTATTTTGATCAAGTTGCGTGGCTTTTAGAAAGGCCTCCAGAGCTTTGTCTTCATGCCCCATTTCCTCATAAATACGACCTAACACGACGTGTCCACCAGAAAAGTCCTTATGAAACTTTAGGCCATTTTTAACAATTACAATAGCTTGGTTAAGTTGGCCCATTTTTCGATAGGCATCAGCCAGGGGGGCGAACACTTTTGACCTGGGGTTTTTATTATATTCAGCCTGGTACTTATCTATTGTTTCAGCAGTTGCTTGATCCATAAAAATATAGTCTCATGGCTTATATATGGTTTCAACCCTTTCATGAGGTAAGTTTAATTGTCAGTTATTTTAGGAATTGATCCAGGTTCAAGGTTTACAGGTTATGCGGTGGTTAAGTCTTCAAGCAAAGGCTTGAGTTACTTGGATAGTGGTGTAATTAAAATACCTAGTAAAATAGAGTTTAGCTCAAAGTTATTTCATTTGAGTCAAGAGTTAGAGAAGCTATTTTTAAAATTTAATATTACTGATCTATCCATTGAAAAAATATTTTTTGGTAAAAATGCCGACAGTGCCTTTAAATTAGGCCATGTTAGGGGAGTGTGCCTACTTTCTGCAGCTAGACATGATTGTGAAGTTTTTGAATATGCCGCCAAATATGTTAAAAAAGTAGTTACAGGCTCTGGGGCGAGTAGCAAAGAGTCTGTGCAAACCTTTGTAAATCAATATTTTAATTTACAAACTACTAATGTTGATGAGTCTGATGCTCTTGCTTTGGCACTTTGTCATACTAGTGCAGTTGATGTAAAAAATAAGATGAGCCAAGATTATCGAATTTAAAAACAAGGATGTCTAAATGATAGGTCACTTACGCGGAAAACCAATAATTTTAGAGGATGACAATGACGTTCTAGTTGATGTTCGTGGTGTTGGCTATAGCTTGCTATGTTCTCAAAATTCTATTGCTGATATCCAGGGTCAAGCAAGCTGTTCACTTTGGGTTCACACTCATGTTCGTGAAGACAGAATTCAATTGTTTGGTTTTTCTACAGTCACAGAAAAAAAATTATTTTTATCATTATTAAAAGTGAATGGAGTTGGACCTAAACTAGCTATAGGTGTTTTATCAGCCATGGCTTTGGATAAAATTGTGTCATTGATTGATGATGGCGATGTGAAAGGCTTAATGAAATTACCTAAAGTGGGTAAAAAAACAGCTGAGCAAATTATTTTAAGCCTTAAAGGTAAGCTAATTATGGATCAGTCTAAGGCGAAAGACTTTTCAACGAAAAAAGATATTGTATCAGCCTTGGTTAATTTAGGTTTTAGATTAAGTGATGTTGAGTTTACAGTGGATAAACTAAAAGAAGATGTAACCGTTCAAGAGGGCGTGCGTGAAGCATTAGCCTCATTGAGTCAGTAGGGTAGATATGGAAAGAATTATTGAGCCAATACCTAAAATAAATGAAGAAGAGCCGCGCTTTGAAAAAAGTTTGCGTCCCACATCCTTTGGTGATTTTCCAGGCCAAGATTCATTAAAGAAAAAGCTAAATGTTTTTGTAAAGGCAGCCGTAGGCCGGGAAGAGCCCTTGGATCATTGTTTGTTTTCAGGGCCTCCGGGGCTAGGTAAAACAACGCTTTCCCATATTTTAGCTAATGAATTATCGGTTGATTTTAAGTCATCATCTGGACCGGCCTTAAATAAAAAAGGTGACTTAGCTGCTATATTGACAAGTTTAAAGCCACGCTCAGTATTGTTCATTGATGAAATACACCGTTTAAGTAAAGATGTTGAAGAGTATTTATACAGTGCCATGGAAGATTATTATATCGATTTAATCACTGGTGAAGGCATTGGGGCTAGGTCCATGCGCTTTCAATTAGCGCCGTTCACTTTAGTTGGCGCCACAACTCGAGCGGGTTTGTTAAAGCCGCCGTTTAGAGATCGCTTTGGAATTATCGAGCGACTGTCTTTTTATAAAAAAGAGCACTTAAAAGAAATCTTATTGCGATCAGCGGGTTTATTATCAGTTGAATTATCAGATGACGGAGCCATTGAAATTGCTAGAAGAAGTCGTGGTACCCCTAGAATCGCCAACCGACTACTGCGTCGAGTGCGTGATTATGCAGAAGTAAAAGGGAATGGTTCTATTGATTTAGAAATTGCCGATTATGCACTTAACGAATTAGAAGTTGATAAACTTGGTTTAGACCAAATGGATAGGAAAATTCTATTAACAATTGGTGAAAAGTTCTCTGGTGGTCCCGTGGGTATTGAAACTTTATCAGCAAGCCTTAGTGAGGAGGCTGGTACCATTGAGGAAGTGTATGAGCCTTATTTAATTCAAGAGGGCTTTATCCAAAAAACTCCAAGAGGTCGTATAATTACACAAATAGCCCGCAATCACTTGGATCTGTAAATAAAAAAGTTTTGCCAATCAATTAAAATTTTTAATGAAGCTGATTAATACTTCATTTAATTTCTTTCTGTTTTGACGGATATGCTTGTTTCTAATTAAAATTTATAGGAAATATCCGCAGGAGGGTTCATGAAAGTTTTATATGTAGTTTTATGTCTTTTTATTTTTTCAAATACAAGTTACGCCGAAATGCTTGGTTCAAAGTGGGTTGGTAAGATTGAGCTTTATACGGGAGAAAATATATTTTGCTCTTATGATGAGTCGAAGAATCCTGAAGTTTTGAAAAATAAAAAAGACGGCTCTTTGAGTGTAAGCCGACTTGGAGGCTTAGTTTTTATTAACTTTCGAGGTGGTTGTTCAAAAATTTTATTTGGTGGCTTAGTTTTTAAAGTAATTGATGAAAAAATTATGGATGCTCGTGGTCAGCAAGTGGGAACAATGACTTCTGATAAAATTGAAATAGAAAATTTCAACAGTTTTTTGAACCATATATTTGTTAAGTCACTTGTTATTGAAGATATAGGCGAGGACAAAATTGATATTGACCTTGTATTTACACACTCCAGTGTAGGGCAAGTGATGACCTTTGTTTCCAATATGCAAAAACTTTAATTGCTGGTGAAGTTTATAAAATTAAGTCTGTACGATTAAAACAGTACAAATTAAGGGAAGGTAACTTCGCCAGTGCTCATTGAAACCCAAGCCACACCATCACGGTAAGGGTCATCAGCAGTGCTTAGCTTAAATTCAAATTTGTCACCATCGTTGTTTTTGATTCCATCAAAAAACATAAATACTATTTTTGTATCAGGGAATGATCTAGGAAAGTTATTTTTTTCAAGAATTCCCCAGGTGGTGTTACCTTTACAGCCTGTAAAAGTGAGGTCCACATTATGGTCGGTAACTAAAACTTTGTTTAACTTGGCAAAAGCTTGGATAAGACTAATTTGCCCCTCCTCAGAAATAACATCGCACATTGTGCTAGAGGCTCCAAAGGCAGTGTTAATAAATACTAATACAAGTGACGAAACTAAAATTTTTATCATAAGAATAAATACCTTTAGGTTGTAATTTACAAGTGGTGAGAATATAGCAAAGAGTCCGATATAATTTGATTTTTAGTTAGTTTTAAGTAAAAAAGATAGGTTGGTTAAATAGTTTTCATATAAAATATTCATTTTGAATGAGTTCATACTTAGCAGGCTCTTGGTCCAGAAAGTGAATCCTCTTAGAAGGAGTAAGGTAAAGCAGTGGATTTAAGCTCATTAATTACTACTTTAAAGTGATATATTTTTTAAAGATAACAGCCTGGGGTGCCATTGAGCTCTGTTATTTACAGACGAATCTACAGATTTAGGGTTTTGTAAATGATAACCGTATATTTGAAGATGTATAATTAGCAGATGAAATATTTATTACTAGTTAGCTGTATTTTAGTGCTTTCGCTCAGTGCGAAGGCTTATCAAGAAAAAGTCGAGTTTGTAGTTAATGGGCTTTCAGCAATGCACTCTCACGATCAAGGCTGTGAAGATAACGAGCTTGAAAAGATTAGTGCTGGCGCTAGCTTCGCAGAAAATAAAGCGAAAGATTGCTCAGATGTAGAATCAAAGTTTAAAGCTCACATATTAAGCTCAATAAGTGGGTCCATAGATTACACTAATAAATTTTCCAAGTGTATTGATAAAAACTCATCAACTTGTGGTCATCAGTCTGATCGAATAATCTCTGAGTTAAATCGTTTCAAAAAAACATACAGAAAAATCTCTGAGAGAGCATTAACAAATTGGGTCAAAAAAAATAAGTCTTTAGGTGATTTAGCAAAAAATTGCATTGCCATGAAAAATGGTAAAGTGTCATTAACAAGCAACCTTCGTATACCTCAGCTTAAGCCATCGGCTGATAAAAATATTTGTAGGCCAGTTTTGACACGTATTAGCCATAGTTTTGACCAAGAAATATATAATTATACTCAAAGTTCAGGCGCCAAAAATAATTTTTCCGAATACGAGCTGGCAAATTTTAACCAAACTTTACAATCTCCAATAATGTCCTTGTTAAGTGCAAAGGCAAAGTTTGGTAACATTGACGATAATAATTTTAAAAAAGAAATATCAAAGTCACTTAAAAGATCAGAGAAAATGCAAAAAAAACTGTTAAAGAAGCTTAAAAAAAAGAGATTCTTTAATGATGTTCATTTATATGAATTTGGTTCTGAGTTTCAAGAGTTTGCTAAAACTCTTCCTGGTGAAGAGTCCCAGCTAGGTTTAAAGTGTATAGAAAAGAAAGGAAATAAAGATGGTTGCTTTAACAGCAAAGCCAATGTTTTTAATAACGGTAAATGCGCCAGCAAATTTGCGCGTGGAGTATTAGATGTAATACCAGGCGTGGGGATGGTTCGTGGTCTTTTTAAAGTTGGTCGAATAAAGCAAATGAATCAAACAGGATTATTGAGTAAAAAGGATAGTGCTGATTTAAATGTTGGCGCTATCACTGATGTCTTACTTAATGTTCCTATTTCTATGGGGGTTATGGTTGTTAGAAAGCTTCTTTACAAAGATACGCAAAAGATAGCTCAGGACCTTGCGCAACAGTTAAAAGTAATGACTCCGTCTGAAAAACAAGGAGTTCTGAAGGCTTCTTCTGAGCTTAAAGATAAACAAAGAATAAAAGAGACCAAGAGCCTACTTGGACTGCGCTTTATGAGCCGTAAAAAAAAACAAGCTATTATTGATGCTCATAATATAGCCCTAGAAAAGGGGTATTTTAATTTTTCAAAAAATGATCTCAAAGATAAGCTGAACACATTAACGGCTGCGGGCTTTACAAGTAAGCAAGCCACCGTGATTTTAAGGAAGGGCCTAGCTGGTCAGCATTCATCCTTAAATGCTTATGACGAAGTTGTGGCAAGGTCTTACTCTGAGCTTGCTGAACAAAGTATTGCAGGTAAGGGGCTTGGGCCAAAAGATATAATGGATCACCTCAAAAAAAATCTTAATGAACTGCGAGAAACAGCTTCAGATGATATTAAAGAGCATATTGATACCATGATCAAAAAAGCAGATGATACCTACGACGAAGATGTTTTTAATACAGGGCTTGATGGTCAGCCAATTTTAAAAGCAAATTCTAGGAGTAGTATACCCAATGAACTTGTTAAGCCAAAAGTGGTGTTAAATATTCATGACGGAGCTGATAACTATTATGAACATTCACTAAGGCAGTCTTTCGCTGAAATAAGAGAAAATAGCATTGCCGGTAAAACTGTTAGTGAGGCGGATCTAAATAAAAAACTTCTCGAGGATATGAAAGTTTATGTTCAGTATGCCCCTGATAAAGCCACTAAAGAAAAAATGGAAAAATACATTAAGCAAGCTGAAGATAAGCCTTACGAGGCTCAAGAAATATTTAATACTTCAGATGCGGGCCAGCCAATTTTAAAGCCCACCCAAGGAAGTTCAATTCCTCATGAATTTGTAGTAGAGCCAACAGTGCTTAAATCACCGACGGAATCTATTAACCATGCGATACACCATATTGGGCGACTAGATGATTACATCAAAGAAGAGGGGCTAACCCCTGGGCTGGATGTTTACGTTGGTCGAGCTAAAGAGGTGCTAACAGAACTTATAGACAATACCACTGATGATCAACTAAAGGCTAAACTGCAAAGGGCTTACAAAGGAACAGAGGGTGTTAGTGACTTTAATTTTGCCGACGATATTTTAAAGGAGCTGAGTCAATAAAACAAAAGTATCGTAACAAAATTCTGAATTAAAGAAAAATGTCTTTAGTTATTAGCTCATTATTTAGGTTGGAAGTTTCTAAATCTAGGCCCCCTGGAGCTGACTTTAACAATTTAAAAATCTTAAATGGTGTCGGCCAATTCTTTGATAACATAACTTTCGGGGCTAGCAAGAAGCTTTTTTACAAGCTTGTTCATAACATCGTGCCCTGCTTTATAGAGCACAATATGGCCCATCACAGGAGAGCCAGCGGTGGCAAGGTCACCAAGGGCATCAAGCACTTTATGCCTAACAAACTCATCTTCAAATCTTAAACCATCTGGATTTAAAATTTTCTCATCATCTAAAATAATTGCATTATCTAAACTTCCGCCAAGACCAAGTCCCATAGCCCGTAAAGCTTCCGCGTCTTTTAAAAAGCCAAAAGTTCTAGCAGAAGCGATCTGTTCTTTAAATGTTCTTTCATCAATATCAATATCAATTTCTTGGAGTCCAATTTTAGGGTGGGCAAAGTCAATTGTGCATGTGATTCTTAGGCCATTATATGGGGCAATATAGGCATACTTTTCGCCATCACCCAGTTGGATATGCTCTGTGACATAGGCGTATTTACGAGGAGTATCTAAATCAACAAAGCCTGCTTTTATTAGGGCTTCTAGAAATGGTGCTGCACTTCCATCTACAATAGGAATTTCAGGACCATCCACCTCAATGGTTAAGTTATCAATGCGGTAGGCAGTTAATGCGGATAAGCAGTGTTCAACTGTGGAGACATAGAGGTCACTATTTCCTAAAGTGGTGGCCATTTGCGTGGCCTTCACATTATCAACTTGTGTTTTAACAAAGGGCTGTCCATCTAGGTCTGTGCGAACAAAGTGAATGCCACTTCCAGCAGGAGCCGGGCAAAAGCGGAGGGTGGCAGGCTTTCCGGTGTGGATTCCAATGCCTTTAACTTCAATTTTTTTGCGTAAAGTTCTTTGTAAAAACATGTCTTCCCTTGCTTAGTTTGGCCTCAAAAACACATAAAAATGCGTCCAAAAGCCGCAGAATTTAACCATTACCAATACTTACACTACTTGGCCGTTTTTGTGAGTTCAAGACCATAAGCCTACTTAGCCCAAATGAGCTGAAAAGTTGTTGCTAAAATCAAACAATTCGATGGACATTGGGCAAATATTCCAATAAAAACGGGATATTAAATTTGAACTAGCTTTTTGATTATACCTTCCGACGAGGATGAAAAGCTATAAAAAGTAAGCTTTAGTATTATAGTTCTTTTATGAGCTAAAGCCTATTTGAGTAATGGAGAGAATTATTATGATTATTGGTGTTCCAAAAGAAATTAAAATCAGTGAAAGTCGTGTTGGGTTAACTGAAGCTGGTGTTAAGCAGTTAGTTGCCGAGGGCCATAAAGTTTTTGTTCAAGAAAATGCAGGCTTTGGATGTCAAATTTCAGATCAAGATTACGAAAAAGCTGGTGCAGAAATTATACCTACAGCTAAAGATATATATTCAAAATCAGAAATGATTATAAAAGTTAAAGAACCACTTCCTGATGAATATGATTTAATGAAAGAAAATCAAATTTTATATACTTATTTACATTTAGCTGCCGAGCCAAAGCTAACTAAAGTTTTGTGTGATAGAAAAGTAAAGGCTGTGGCTTATGAAACAATCCAAGCTCCAGATGGAAGTTTACCATTATTAACACCAATGAGTGAGGTGGCAGGAAGAATGGCCACTCAAGTTGGTGCTTTTTATTTACAAAAAGATAAGGGTGGTAAAGGTATATTACTTGGTGGTGTTACAGGTGTTCATAAAGCTAATGTTGCCATTATTGGTGGCGGAGTAGTTGGAGTGAATGCTGCCAAAATGGCAGTGGGACTTGGTGCTGATGTGACAATCTTAGATGTAAACCGTTCGCGCTTAGAGTACTTAGATCATATCTTTGATGGTAAAATTAAAACATTATATTCCAACTCACAAAATATTGAAGAGCAAGTTGCTGGTGCAGACCTCCTCGTTGGTGCTGTTTTACTTACAGGACAAAAAGCTCCAACTTTAGTATCTGAGAAAATGATTAAAAGCATGGGCAAGGGGAGTGTTGTTGTTGACGTTGCCGTTGATCAAGGTGGTTGTATTGAAACTTGTAAGCCAACAAGTCATAAGGAGCCAACATTTGAGATCGATGGTGTCATTCATTATTGTGTACCAAATATGCCAGGTGTTGTGGCAAGAACGTCTACCTATGCATTAACTAACGCTACTTTTAAGTACGGCTCTATTATTGCCGCAATGGGTGTTGAAGATGCTATTTCAAAATTCCCAAGCCTATATAAAGGTTTAAATGTATATAATGGGTATGTGGCTTATGAGCCTGTAGCAAAAGACCTAGGCATGGAGTACAAGCCTTACCAAAATTAATTAACCCGCAGTAGCCCAAATTCTTGGATAAATATTTTTAAAGTTTAGCTTAGATTTTAGCCCTGAGTGCGTTAACGGCTGCATCGCGTCTTCGCACTCTGTCACCTTTCAGGTGAGCACAGAGCGGATACGCGAAGCGCGACACGATACTCACGACCAAAATCTAAGCGAAACTTTAAAAATATTTATCCAAGAACTTGGGTTGTCAGTAAGGCTTAGGTTATGAATAAAGATTTATAACTTTATTGAGATATGTGACCAATGCTCGGTTGAAAGTATTGGTGTTAGGTTAGCTTTTAGCTTTAGTAATATTCGGCCATGTGGGTGGCCGTAGCGTTTTTTTCTGGCTGAAACAATACTGTATTTTAAGTTAGGCAACTTATTGATTAAGTAATTAGAGTTGCTGGTTATGCTCCCATGATGCCCTAATATAAGTATAGAAATATTTTTTAAGGCATTTTTCTGCGCCCAATAAGATTCATTTTTCTTTAAACTGTCGCCCGGATTTAACACTACATCCTCGATAACAAAAACCTTGCTGAGCTCATTTTTATTTTTAGTGTTCCTAAATTTTGGCTTATAAATTGTTTTAATTGGTGAATTCTTGTAGCTTTGGCAAACTGGAATAGTACGTGTTTTCACCTTAACATGTTTATAAAAATTTTTATTTGGGTTCACTACACAGTATGAATTCACTTGCCTAGTAAAGGTCTTGTAAAAATTTATATGATCATTGTCTGAGTGTGAGATATAAATCCAATTAAACCGTTTTTTACATCTTTTAAGAACTTCATTTATTGGCGTGCGTTCTCCGCCCATGTCCATATGGAAGCAGTCATTGTTTTTTATATAAGTTAACCATTGGCCTTGTCCAACATTCCAAATGATTAATTGGGGTAGATAATCATGATCAATTCTGTGTGGACATAGAATTTGTATAACTAAAAACAAGAAGCTCAAGTATAGAATTTTCATGTAGTATTAACTTGGGATTGATCTTTTATGATTAAGCAAAGGTTAAGGATGAGGGCATATCCCCAACTTAAAAAAATGAATGAGTGATTATTACTGTGCTTAGCGCTGAGAGGAGTAGAGGGTTGTATAAGTTCAAGTAGTTGATAAAAAACAGTATAAAAAAGGTCTAAGATAATATTTAGATTTGGGATAAAGAATGCTAGTAAGTTTAATGGCAAGATAAAGATGGAGACTAACCCACTAATAAAAAAGCCACTGAGTGCTGAAAGTGGATTGGGCTCAGTAAAAGTAAGTAAGATTGGGAAAAGACTAAGGAAAACCACAAGTGTTTTTGCCGGACTATTTTTTTGAGTCATACATAAGGCAGCAACCCAACTCATAGGTAGGGATATAGACTTTAAATAGATTGGGTTAGTAAGTGTTGTAATTATAGCAGTTGTGAGAAGAAGAATATTTTTACTTAAGTTAAGCTTTAATAATTTATTTAAATCCAAATTAAGTTGTTGAACAAAGGCTCTAAAGATGGGGGCTGAAAAAAGGCAAGTTAAGGTGTAAGTAAATAAAAATATAATTGTTGTTATACTTGCGGCCCACCTTGGGAGTGCATATTGGATTATTTTTCTGTAAAAAGAGAGATGAGCCCCTGAAACAACAAAGATATGTATTAGGCCGTTTGAAATAAATAAATCTTTAATTTTTGGGTTGGTAATTTTTTTTCCGCAGATTAAGGCCGAAACTTCATCAAAGTAGTCATAGTTTTTTTTAGCTTGAGTTATACAAGACTGATGTAGTTGTTGAGAGAGTTTTTCAGATTTTTTTTGTAAGTTGATTATTGAAATCAATATACAAAATAAAACACAAAGAGCATATTTATAAAGCATACCACTAGAGCTGCATAAATCTGATTGAACTTAAAACATATTAAGATCAGGTTCTGTTATAAGCTTATTCAAATACTGGACAGAACTAAGGCATAAATAGCTATTTTGTGTAAAGGCATAGCATTATGGAAGGAGAGTTAAACAAGGGCTATTAACTTTCATTATAAAACTTGATCAAAACTTAAGCTTTTACTAAATAGGTAAGATCTATTTTCTCCATATTTAGTGTTAAACTAAAATTATTAAGTAATTTTAATGATTTATGTTGGCGAAGAAATAGTCAAAGAGCTTAAATTGGCCACTAGACTATAGTTCAGGGTGTTTGTAGAGCCGAACTCCACATTTCCTGTGGATAACTTGAAATTACTGTATTTCCCTTAAATTAGTTTGAATAAAGCAAGTGACATCCACTCAGTTAAAATCATTAGATCTAGTTATCTTATTGGAATTTCTTTGCTTGTTTCGACAGTTGGCGACACACAATGTCATATTGTAATTTTCACCTAAATCAATAGGTTAGCTTTGCAAACAGAATAATTTTGGTTAACCTATTAGTAGGAAAGTCGCACAGATTTATGCCTAGTAAATTAAATTGATTTGAATGCTTTTTTTGCATCAATGGAATTAGTTAAGGAGTTTTTAAATGAAATTAATCTTTGTATCTATAACGGCAGTTTTATTAGCCAGTTGTGTATCTGGCAATGGTACAGCTGAAGAGAATAGCTATAGAAAAATGAGAACCTTAAGCTCAAAAGTTAAACAGCAAGAGCGTGAAATTGATCGTTTAAAAGCTAAAAATGAAGTTTTAAAAGGCCAAGAAAGATCCACATCTAAGTTTCAAAGAAGAAGCCTATCTTCGCGAGCTAAATATGATTTAAATCAAATGACTGAAGCTGGTGCCTATAAGGGATTATTAAGGTTCTATAAGAATAATGATGAGCGTTCATTAAAGGCTGCATCTAAGCGTTTTATAAGAAAGTACCCGAAAAGCTCTTATAACGATAACGTTTATTATATGATCGGCTCAATGAAACTTAAGCAAAAAGATTATGTAAAATCAATTAAGTACTTCGATAAAGTTGCTAAAAAATACCCAAATGCTGACAAAGCTCCTTTTGCCGTTTTTGCAAAAGGATTAGTATATAAAAAACTAGGTCTTAATGAGCAAGCTAGGTCAGCGTTTACAGATGTTTCTAGAATGTATCCTAGATCATCAGTGGCAAAAAAGGCCTCTCAAGAGTTAAAAGTTATTAGATAATATATTTTAATTAAATTTTATTAATAGTTTTGAACAAGGATGTTCGGCTGCATGAAAATTACAACACGATGTTTATTTCTAATTTCACTATTTTTTCTTAGCTCTTCAATTAACTTGAAGAGCATTTCCAATATAAATTTTTTAAACTATGTCTACGCCGAAGAAGAAGACTTTGATGGTGAGGATGAGTCTTTATTTGACAATGGAGACTCAGATGCAGACTTTTCTGAGGATGACCCTGATGAGAAGTTTGGTGACTTTACTGAAGATAGTGGCGATGACACGGACTTTATGGACTTTAATGATGACGAATTAGAACAAGCAGATGCAAAAGGCAAAAATGATGCAGACTTTGATGAGTTTGAAAATGAAACTGAAGTTGTAGATGAGTCTACTCCTATTGTTAATGAGCCAGCTCCAGAGCCAGAAGTAATTGTTGAGGAGCCACAACCAGTAATTGAAGAACCAACACAGGTAGCTGACCCAATTGCTGAGCCTTCTGATAGTTTTGTATCTATTGAGTCAACTAAGAGTTTTAACACAGAGTATGAAGACCAGCTATTTAACATTTATCAGAATTATTATAATTTTCCTGTGTCTGGCTCTGACTGGGATAGTTTAACTGGAGATAGAAAAAGTGAAGTATACGTAATACAGCGGGGTGATACTTTATGGGATATTAGCTCCACTTTTTTTGGTGATGGTAATTATTGGCCAAAGATTTGGTCTGTTAACGGTAGAATTACAAATCCTCATTTAATTGAAGTAGGAAATAATATATTATTTAATTTGGGTAATATTAACTCACCACCAACATTTACAGTGAGTGATGATGGTGTAACTCCTATTGACCAAAATCAGTTAGGTGGCGTCGTAAGTAGTCAAAATTTAGTAGCTTCAACTGGGCCGGTTAAGGTTCCAAAATCTAAAATCAAAAGAAGGCCTGTGTTAAGGAACCTACCTAATAGTTTGCCAGCATGGGCTCGAGCGAGAAAGCAAACAGTAATCCCTTTTGATGTTGTTGCCTCTAACTCCAAGTCTAGTCGAAACAGTAATATACCAGTGACCCATCTTATTAAGCGAGAGAAGCTTGCTTCGTCTGGTCGGGTAGTGGAAGCAGAGGCTGGGGAACGTTTAGCCACTGCAGGCCAGTATGTTTATGTAGAGTTTAATGGTTCTCCTGGCTCGGAACGATACTTAGCGGCAAGGCTAATTGAAAAAACAAGTCCTGAATTAAATTCAGGAACAATTAGTGGGCCAAACGGAAACGTTTATGAAATACAAGGTGAAATTAGTATTAGAGGCGACTTTAATAATAATGGTGGAGATAAGTTATACCGTGCCTATGTAGAGTCCTCTTACTCTCCAATTAGAAAGGGATCAATTTTGTTGAATCAAGATTTGGTTAGAGTAAATATTAAAAAGTCGGGAGATTACAATTTAACGCCAGGTCAAATAATTGGTGGCTCCATGCTTAAAGGTTCAAATCTTTTATCACAAGGAATGTTTGCTTTTATTAATAAAGGCTCAAGTGATGGAATGGAAGTGGATGATCGTGTAATGTTTATTTCTCAAAAAAGAGTAAGAAAATCAAAGTCAAGAGTAAAGGGAGCTTTATTTAAGGTTGGTGAAGGTCAAGTTGTGGATGTTTCTGGTGATGTTTCAACAGTACTCGTTACTAAAGTATATCGAGAAATTTATGTTGGTGACTTTATTGGTGAGCCTGAATTCAACTTAATTAATAAAGAAGGTAAGAGTAATTTTAATAATTCGAGCTCGACGGTTACAGATGAACTCGGTGGCGATGACTTTGGTGATGATTCAACATTTGATGCTAGCGATGATTTTGGTGGTGACGATGATTTTGAAGATGGTGGAGATGAAGATTTCGGCGGTGAGGATAGTTTCGGTGATGGTGGCGGAGATGATAGCTTTGAGGGGTCTGGTGATGAGGACTTTTCTGATGAGACTGAAGACGACTTTTCTGATGGTGACTTTGTAGAAGAGGGGGCCGATTCAGGAGATTTTGACGAAGAGTTTTAAATAATTATTTATTTAAATCTGTATAAGTAATCCGTTAATTGAATATAACAAACAATGATCACTTAAATAAAGTTTGGCCTTGTTTAAACTTATTTTGTATTTAAGTGAGTGCATGACGGATATTAAAAATTTCATTTCTATTCTTAACTGGATTGACTCCAGGTTTACTGTTGAAGATCTTGAAACACTTAAGCTTGAGCAAGTTGGTTTTGAAAAAATATTAGGTAAATTTACTAAAAGTAAAAAAAATGAGTTTGAAAAAGTATACTCTTCCGTAGAAAAATCTTTGCAAAATGGATACAATATTCTTTGTGTTACTGATAAAAAATACCCTGAAGATTTAAAAAGAGTTTTTAAGCACCCAGTGCCATTAATGTATAAAGGGGAGTTTAAATTAAATCAGTTTAACCTTGGAGTTGTGGGTAGCAGAAGGCCCCAATCGACCACAAATGAGTGGTTAAATTCTGAATTATTAGAGGCTTTAGCTGTATTACAAAATAATAATGTAAAAGTTAATGTTTTTAGCGGAGGGGCGTACGGGGTAGATCAAATGTCCCATAAAGTAGCACTGCTTTCTAATATTCCAACAACTTGTTTTTTACCAACTGGTGTTAATACTTATTACCCAAGATCTTTAGTTCCTTTGGCAGAGCAGATTATAAATAACGGAGGAGCAGTGGTTAGTTCTTTCCCTCCTAATTTTCCCATTTACAAATCAAATTTCTACTTTAGAAATAAAATATTAGTTATATTATCTAATTTAATATTTATTGCTGAGGCAAGGAGGAGGAGTGGAACAATAATGACTGCAAATATGGCAGTGAGTAGTGGGAAGTCTATTGTGGTACTTCCTCAAGCGCCAGTAAAAAACTGCCTTGGAAGTTTAGACTTAATTAACTCTGGCATTCCAATTATTAGGTGTAAAAAAGATTTAGTTTGCACTGTTAAAGAACTAAATTTTTGATGATTTTCTAAATAAATATATACCTGTAACTAAATATAGAAAATTAGCACCCCATAAAGAAACTATGACAGGGAGCTTGCCTGACTTTGCTAGGTTTTCTGAGCTTACGAAAAGCAGCCAGTAAACAACGATCAAGGCCACACATGCGACGAAGCCATTAGACTTTGATTGGCGTTTTTGTGTGATTGTAGCAATGCCAAAACCAATAAATGAAAATAATAAGCTCGCTAAACTCAACGCCCATCTCTTGTTAAGCTCAATGTTTGCTTTTAAATAGTTTTTTGAGTCTATAGCGGCCTCTTTCATTGTCATTTTAATCTCTGATAAAGACATTATCATTGGGTTTTTCTTAATCGATCCTAGTTTTTGCGGATCATATAGGTTAATTATATTTTCGTTAAAAGAGACTTTGGTGTGTGAGTTTTCGTTTGTTTTGTGTATATGGCCATCATTTAATTTAACAAAACCAAAAGCTCCACCTTCTTTTTTTTGAGATTTAAAATAACCTTTTTGTGCCACAATGGCGATGGGTTCAGTCCCTTTAACTTCATTGTAGATAAAGAGGCGATCAATTTCTGATTTATCTTTACTGATTTTATCTGCGTATATTACTACATCTTTAAACTGAGTTGTAAAAACACCTTCTTTAATATTTAGCTTTACTTTGCTCTGGGCAAGCTCGCTGAATAAGCGTGCCATTTTTTTTTGTCCCCAAGGGGCAATATAAAAGGATAACTGAGCAGAGATATAGCTACAGCCTAAAGATAGAACTAAAGCAGGAAGAAATAAATTTTTTGTACTCAAACCGAGTGATTTTAATGCAACCAATTCCGACTCCATATTGAGGCGTGAATAAGTCATTAGTAGTGAAAAAAGAAGACTCATGGGTATGATCACTGGTAAAAAACTAAGAGAAATATAAAGAATTATTTTACAAATACTAAAAAAATCGGCCCCAAAGTTGATGATATCATCAGATAAAGAAAAGGATTGGATCATAATAATTAAAAATAAAAAAATAATCATTCCAAAAAATAAATTGGTAATGAGGTCTATAATCAAATATGAAAATGCCTTGCGGGAAAATACCATGATTTAATACTACAGCCAGTTCATAGCTTTGACAATTAATACCAATTTCATGGAATGATTAGAGTACTAGGTGGAAGTCGAGGTATTAGTTAGTGAGTAATAAAAGGCTTAAATGTCTTAGGCATATAAAATAGAATCAAATGTGGTTAGTTATAAATAGAGAAATGAGGGCATGATGTTTAAGGTACTATTATACTATGACGCTTTTGATAAGCTCGTAAAAATGGTTTCAGATATGAAAAAAATTGGGATAGACGTTGCAAGTCATCAAAGCCCAAATCAGGTTTTAACACAAGTGATTGAGTTTAATGCTGACTTTGTTGTTTTACAAGCAGGGCAAAACCCTGATGAGGCTTATTTAATTTCATCCAAGCTAATTCACTTGGCAAAATCTCCAACTGTAATATTAATTAAATCTGAAGGGCAGCAGTTAGACCCCGAAGCTATTGTTGCTAATAATGTTTCTAAGGTATTCTCAGAGCCTTTAGATTTTAATGGATTTATGGCTTATATGTTAGAGGTAAAGGGTTTTGATCCAGTAGAATATTTTAATAAGTATTTGGAGGTTGATTACAAGCCCAAAAAAACAATCACTCCTAAAAAAGGGAAAATTGAAGATAAGTTTAAGGAAAGAAATTACTCAAAAGATTATGCAAGTTTTTTAGACGATGAAGAGATGGATGTTAAAAAAACATTTAGTCTAGACAAGGTGAGTGAGTTTAAAAAAAATCAAAAAGATATTTCTGTTGATTCGCCTGACACTGAAAGAGAACGATTTATGAAGGCTCTGTTATCAGGTGATTCTTGAGTAATGAGCGTGCACCTCTATAGGTTTTAGACTATCTGTATCTAAAAAACACTAACTAGCCAGTTGCGCAAGTACCTGATATCATTTATTTTTATTCGTGTAGTGTATTTTTACTTTAACCCAACAATTATGGAAATAGCTTGAAGTAAGATAATCCTTAGCAGGAATGTTTAAATATGCTATCTTTTTTAAAAAGTAAAACCCCGGAGGGACCAATGGCTACACACGCAGTGAATGATGGAAATTTTGAAAGTGAAGTTTTAAAATCTGAACAGGTTGTTTTAGTAGATTTTTGGGCGGAATGGTGCGGACCATGTCGAGCACTTGGGCCAAAATTAGAAGATCTATCCAATGAGATGGCTGATGTTAAAATTGTAAAGGTTAATGTTGATGAGAGTCCAGAAGCACCAGCTAAATATGGCGTTCGTGGGATACCAACTATGATCCTATTTAAAAATGGCGAACAAGTTGATCAAGTGGTTGGCAATCAGCCAATTGAAAATATAAAAGCTATTATCGAAAAACACTCATAAAAAATTTTAAAATTTTGCAGCGAGACCTCCTTATTTCGGGAGGTCTATTATTTTATGACTGCAACAAGGTTTAATTTTTAACACTCTTATTTCATTTAGTTTATCCATGCTCAAACTGAATAATGAACTGTCATTTACATCGCTCTGTCCAATCAGGACTAAGCGCTATAAATAACAAACTTTTATTTATCGCTCTAACGTAAGCTTCGCTTACTACGAGCTAACAAGCGCCAGCCACCATGAGTCACTTGGTGATCACATGGTGTCAATGCAACTGCGCTTGGATAAACTAAATGAAATAAGAGTGTTAAAAATTAAAACAGAAAGCGGTGATAAGATACAGACGAAATAAGGCCTAGGCCGAGCATTATGGTCATCATGCTAGAGCCGCCATAAGATAATAATGGCAATGGCATACCCACAATTGGTAAAATACCTATCACCATGCCTATATTGATAAATGTATGAAAGAAAACAAATGAGAAGATGCCAATAACCAGTAGTGCTCCAAATTTATCCCGAGCCTCGTAACTAATTCTTAAACTTGTAAAAAACAAGATTGCAAAGAGCCCTAGGGCAAATAAACTGCCTATAAAGCCATGCTCTTCACTTAAAACGCTATAAATAAAGTCGGAGTGGCGTTCAGGAATAAATTCAAG
The DNA here is from genome assembly GCA_938001965.1 of uncultured Bdellovibrionales bacterium. GTDB lineage: Bacteria > Bdellovibrionota > Bdellovibrionia > Bdellovibrionales > UBA1609 > JAHDIR01. The sequence continues at coordinate 29,579 of CALLBC010000039.1, forward strand.
TTGAGATTGAGTTCCTTTGCGAAAGCCTTTCCCTAAGAGGCGCCCACTTCCAACAGCCACTTTAGATTGAATACTATTATAGCCTTTTCCTCGAGGATCAGACCCTGGGTTTAAAAACGTTTTAACTCGATCTTTTTGGTAAGATTTTAAACCAAAGTTCCACAATAAGGGAGTTGCTAAAACCCCAGTGACTAAAACAAAAATTAAAATACTCCACTTAACTCTGATAAAGATGATCATGCTTGCAGCAATACCAATTATTAAAAGTGAAGTACCAAGGTCAGGTTGTTTTAAAGTTAGAACAAATGGAATTAAAGTGACTATGGCTGGAAGGAAAAGGTCTTTTACGCCAAGGCCATTAGGGTAAGACTTATCACAAAAAATTTTTGCTAATACAATGGCCACAGAAATCTTAGCCGTTTCAGAGGGTTGCCACATGAAAAAACCTAGGTCAATCCAGCGCTGTGCCCCCAAGGCAGTATGTCCAAACAGTTTTACACAAACCAATGCAATGACATTAAAAAAATAGAAGGGGTAGGCAAAGCGTTTAAAAAAATCGTAGTCTAAAAAGGTCGCGCTCAAAAAAATTCCCCAGCCAATAAAAACCCAAACTAACTGTTTCCAAAACAGTTGTGTATTATGCCCAAGGTTTAAACTGTGGGTGGCACTGTATAAATTAATTAAGCCAATAAAAACTAAAGCAAAGATGATAAAAGCAAATTTAAAGTTAAATCGGGAAATGCTGGTGGAGGAAGTAAGTGGGTTATTCATTGGCTATTAGCTCCCACTTTTTTAATATTCTGTGTTTTTAAAAATACATCAGGTTTATATTTTTCTAAATAAGCTAAAACAATATCCTTAAAAGGACCAGCTCCACCAAGAGCTCCAGAGCAACTATGCTCAGCGAGCACTGCAATTGTTATTTCAGGGTCCTTAAAAGGTGCATAGCCCACAAACCAGCCATGGTGACGGTACTTTGGTGGACGCTCTTTACAGCTCTTATAAATATTTTTTGACGAAAATCGTTTAACTTGGGTGGTTCCTGTTTTTCCCGCCATTTCAAAGTTTTTAATTTTATACCAAGTGGCCGTTCCTTTATCACCATGAAATACATCTCTCATGCCTTTTTGAACATACTTGAAGTATTCTTTTTTAATATAAGTGTCTCGGTCTTCAGTGGGTTGAGTAATGTCAGTTATAATTTCAGGTTCAAAAGTTTTTACAACATTGTTATTATGGTCTAAAATCTGTTTAACCAGGTATGGTTTATAAACAATTCCATCTTGTGCAATGATATTATAAGCTTTAGCCATTTGTAGGGCAGTGGTTAAAACGAAGCCTTGCCCAATTGCAGTTACAAGAGTTTCTCCAGGAGTCCAAACTTCACCTAAAGCTTTCTTTTTCCACTCACGAGAGGGTATGCGTCCAGGGACTTCATAGCCAATATTTAAGTTAGTTTTTTCACCCATATCAAAAAGTTTGGCGTATCGATGTATTCTATCAATACCAAGTGTTTGCCCGACTTTATAAAAGAAAACATTACTAGAGCCTTCAATGGCTTCCATAATATTAATATTTCCATGTCCTTCGCGATGAGAATCATGAAAAGTGGCATTGCCAAGAGTGTAGCTGCCGGGAGAATACATTTTGGTATAAGGGCCAACAATTTTCTCTTGTAATGCTGCTAGTGCAATCAGTGGTTTCATTGTTGAGCCAGGGGAGTAATGATCTTGTATCACTCGATTTCTTAAAGGACGATGGGGATGGTTTGTAAGTTCAGACCACAGTTTAGATGATATACCAGTAGAAAAATTGTTTGGATCAAATGAAGGAGTGCTTACCCAGGCGAGTATTTCGCCTGTGTTTTTCATAACTAATATACTGCCTACGCGATTTCCAACCCAGTCCTCTCTTTGAAAAGCTTTATAGGCTGCCTCTTGTATATCTTTATCTAGAGTCAGAACTAATGAATTACCCGGAACTGGTGGCTTTGGCTCCATATTTAAAAACTTGGAGGAACTTTTGTAGGTTTTGCGTCCTCTGGCGTCCACCTCAATAAAATCGGCTCCATTAACGCCTTTTAAAGTAGACTCAGAAGAAAGTTCCAATCCTTTTTTTCCAATAATGTCGCCGGGCTCAAAATTTAAATTTTTATAACGTTTACTAAATTTTTTAATTTCGTCTTTAGAGATTTGTCGAACAAACCCAAATAACTGCGCGCCATTCTCGCCTAATAAGTAGTTCCTAAGTTGCGTTTCTTCAATTTCTAAGCCTGAATAATCAACTCTTAGCCGCTTTAGTTTGTAAACATCTTCACGAGAAAGATTCTTTTTAATGGGTACGGGTAAAAAAGGGCCATTTCTACGACGACTTTTTTTAACTTTAGTTATGATTTCAGATTTTTCAATTTTTAGTATTGGCTCTAAAGCGGTGGCTAGATCATTTAGGTTGGAAGTGTATTGAGGAGAGATAGTCACCATGAAGCCAGAGAGATTATTTATTAGTAAGTTTTTATCTCGATCTAAAATTAAGCCTCTGGGGGCTGCAACCCTAGTCTTTTTTAAACTATTTTTTTCAGAGAAAGTTTTCAATTGTTCGCCACTTACAATTTGTAGATGCCATAAACGAAAAATTAAAATTGAAATTAGCACTGAAGTGGCAATGTAAAAAAGGAGGTATCTCCTGGAATATTCTTTTGTTTGGTTTTGGCTATTGTGAATGATACTAGACAATTAATACCTACCTAGTTCAGAAGGCCAACTTTTAGCCATAATACTATCAAACCAAATGTAAAACTGAAATAAGGCTACTGAAAAAAGTGCAGTTAATAAAGCGCTAATAATCCAAGAGAAAAACTCGAAGTTTTGTATAGGGTTCGATTCAATAATCATGGACAAGATGTAATGGGTTACTGGGAACAGCAGGGTAATTAATAATGTAAGCAGGGATAAGAAGATGGGCTTTGAAACCATAAATCGAGATTTAATAATTAATAATAAAACCATTAAAATACTATTGCAGGCCAACATTAAGCCAATGGGAATATTTACAAATGGAGCTGCAATTAGGCTAGTAATATATGTGAGGGCAATGGTCTCAGGAAGTTGTCTGTAAAAGGCACCATAAACTATAAAAGTTAGCCATAAGCACGGTGAGGGGAATTGAGAGAAAAGCTGAAGCCAAATAGCCCCTTGAAAAGCCATCATAACTAGTAAAATAGAAAAAAATAAAAATAAATGACTTAAGAAAAACACGGCTGGTTTCATTGAGCGGTGGCCTCCTTAGTTTCATCTAAAGTCTTTTCTTCTTGAAGCTCTATTTCTTTTTTCTGCAGAAGAGCAAGTTCCTCTTCTTCAGTGATAACTTTTGGTTCAAGGTCTTCTCCGTTGGCATTTAAAATTATGAAAAGTTCTTCAGTTTTATGCGGGTCCACTGCAGGCTTTACAAGGATTTGTTTAATAGTATTTTGCGTGCCTTTTTCAATATTAATTATTTGCCCAATAGGGAAGCCTTTCGGAAACACTTTGTGTAGACCACTGGTTACAATCTGGTCACCCACTTTAATGTCAGCTCCACTTTCAACATGACGAAGCTGTGAATATTTCTTTGAATGGCCTTCAAGAAGTGCTCTTGAGCGAGACCTTTGAACAATGGAATCAATAACCATATATCTGTCAGTGATTAATAAAACTTTAGAAGTTTTTGGAAGGCTTTCTACAACATATCCAACAACACCACCGGGGGTGATTGCAGCCATATTTTTTTTAACCCCTTGTTTATAACCTTTATCGATAATGATGGCGCTATGGTCAGGCAATGTATTACTGGCAATAACTTTTGTGGCCAGTAGTTCCATGTTTGATGTTTTTTTAAATTCTAAAAGTTTATTAAAACGTTGGTTTTCAAGCTTAAGCTCAGTGAGAGCTCCTAGTTGAGCCCTTAGTTCTTCATTGGTTTGTAACAAGCTTTTGTTCTTTTTTTTAGTATCAATAAGATCAAGATACATTTGGGTGGTTCCACGAACTCCAGAACTAATTTTAAAGTAGGATCTCTGGATGCCTTGCCCAATTAATGAGAAAGGGCTTAGGGACCAATGGGTCTTATTTGGGTCATGCGTTAAATTCGCTGAAATTAAAGGGATAACCACAAGGAAAAAAAACACTAAGACTTTCTTGTAATCAAAGTTAAAAAAAGACAATAGACCCTCTATAGTTCTTGTGAAGTTAGTATTGGGCACATCGACTAATTCGCTTAGTCATTCAAAAGCCTATTTCAACTTAACTTTGGCTTGAATTGGCCAGTTGAAATGGTCGAAGCACTCAAGAAGCCATAATATTAGTATTTTGTATTTTATCAATAAAAACTCCTTGAAAAAAAAGTTAATTTTATAGACAGTAATACCTTGTTAAGAATAACAACTGGAGAACACATGTTAGATAAATTAAGAGATCCCACAAGAACGAGAAGCCCCTTTAAAAAAGTATTTTACGGCATTTTATTTGCTTTGATAATAGCCGCTTTTGTCTTCATGTCTGGAGCAGGCTCTCCTGTTGGTGGATCAGCCGGTGGGAAGGTTGCTGTTGTAAACGGTAAAGTAATTACTCATCAGGACTTCAATAGACAGTATACAAGTGAGGAAAACAGAATTAGACAACAAGCAAAGGGATTGCCTGCCGCTTTGCGTCAGCAGTATATGAAGGGGTTAAGCCAGCAAGTTGTTGAAAGAATGATTAATATGGAACTAGCTAGGCAGCTTGCCACAGAATCAGGAATCTTTGTTTCTGCCAACGAAATTAGAGATGAAATCTCGAGTATTCCTAGTTTTCAAGAAAACGGGCAGTTTCAAGCTTCAAGATATCAACAGCTTTTACAGGCCAATAGAATGAATACCTCTGCTTTTGAAGATAACATCAAAGGCTCAATTGCTTTTGAGCGTTTTAGAAATATTTTTACAAACTCTGTGAAAGCGACTAGTGAAGATGTGGAGCTGACTAACTTTGCAAGATCACAAAAAATAAATGTGGAATACCTTGAAATATCCCAAAATTTACTGAAGAAAAACATTGTAGTGTCTGATGCTGAAATAGCAGCTTATAATACTTCTGAAGCGGCAAAGGTGAAAAAGTATTACGAAGACAATAAGGCTGATTACACATCCAAAGAAAAAACTAAAGCTAGTCATATTTTAATTAAAACAAAATCACAAAAAGATGAAGATTATAAAGTTGCTTTAGATAAAATTAAAAAAATTCGCACAGAGATTACTGACACAAATTTTGCTGAAATGGCAAAAAAGTACAGTGAAGATGGTAGTAAATCTAAGGGTGGAGACTTAGGCGAATTTGATAAAGACGTAAGGTTTGTAGCCCCTTTTAAGGAAGCGGCCTTAACTTTACCTGTGGGTAAGTTATCTGAGCCAATAAAGACTCAATTTGGTTACCACTTAATTAAAGTAACTGGGAAAACTCCAGGTGGAGTTAAGTCTTTAGATGAAGTTAAAAACAGTATTGCTAAGCAGTTTATCTCTGATAAAAAAGTTCAAGAGGACATGGAAAGTTTATCAAAAGGTGAGTCAGGAGTTGATATGGCTGCCATAAATAAGATTAAAGATAAGTACAATGTGAAGTGGCAAAACACAGGGCTTTTTAGTTTAGAGCAAAAAAATATTCCAAAGCTAGGTGATAGAGATAAGGTTTGGGATGCCATTTCGGACTTAATTGGTAAAGAGGGCTCTAAACTAATTGAATCTGATGGTAAATATTTTGTGGTAAAATTAAAAGACTCTAAGTTTGAGCCAGTAAAAGTAGGTGATATGGAAAGTCAGATTGCTCAGCTGTCTCAAAGTAGGTCAGGTGATGCTGTACAGTCTTTTATTGAGAATGAAGCTAAGCGTGCTAGGATTAAACGGTACTCCACAGGTATTACAAACTAACCTTTACTCTTCTATAATTTTGTAATTATTGAAAAGCGTTTCACTATGAAACGCTTTTTTTTCATTTATAACTCCCATTTTAAAAAATAATAAATACAGACTTTTGGCTTAAGTTTTAAAACTTTAGTCCGATAAATAATTTATAAAAGAGGTCCGTATTGTGATAAAAAAAGTATTCTTAATAACTTTATCTGTGTTTCTATTTTCTGCTTACTCCTATGCTCAAGAGTATGTTCCTGGTGAAGTTATAGTTAAAATGCGTAACACTGGCGATTCAGGGTCTACCAATAGGTTTCATCAAAAAGCACAAGCTGAAAACGGAATGGAACTAAAGCAAGCTTTCTCAGAAATGAAAGTTTATCATTATAAAATCAATGACCAAGATTCAGTTGAAAATGCCATTAGTAATTTAGAGCTTGATCCAGATGTGGAATTTGTCGAGCCTAATTATATTGTCCACAAAGCAACTGCTTTTGATAATAATGTTGAGCATGTAAGCCCTGAGCGAGTGGCTGAAATGAGAAATAATGAATTAAGAGATGAGGCTGAGGCCATTGGTTATCCAATAAGAAACCCAGGGCAAAATTCAGGTAACAACAAAGGTGTAAATCAAAAATTAGGAGCTCTTTCGACCTTTGTTCCTGTGGTTGCAGTTATTGATACTGGTTTAGATATTAACCATGATGTTTTTGTAGATAGTGGTGCCATTTGGCAAAATAGTGGCGAGATACCTGGAAATGGTATTGATGATGATGGCAATGGTTATATTGATGACGTGAATGGGTGGAACTATATTACTAATAGTGGCTTTATGCATGATGATGAAGGTCACGGGACTCATGTGTCAGGAATTGTGTTAAAAGCAGGGATAGATATTTTTGCAGACCCTGTAGATCCTTCGCCAATGAAAATCATGCCATTAAAGTTTTTAGATCATACCGGGAGTGGTTCAACTTCAGCAGCCATTGCTGCAATTTACTATGCTGTAAATAACGGTGCCAATGTTATTAATAACTCTTGGGGCGGATCAGGTTATAGTGAATCCCTTCATGCAGCCATTGCTTATAGTTATGATAATGGTGTGGCCTTTACAGCAGCAGCAGGAAATGCAGGCACTAATAATGACGGTGCTCCACTTTATCCTGCTAGTTATGATGTACCTCATATCATGTCAATTGCTGCAACAACGGCAACAGACTACTTAGCTTCTTTTTCTAACTTTGGTAAATCAACAGTAGATTTAGGCAGCCCTGGTTTATATATTCTAAGTACATGGCCTTGTTCGGGTTCAAGTTGTGGTCATAGTACCTCTTCGGGAACAAGTATGGCTGCACCTCTAGTGGCTGGTTTTGCTGCCATGATGCTAATTGAAGCACCAACCATGCTCGGTTATCAAATTAAAAGTATTTTATTTGGCGAGTCCGACTATGTTTCAGCTTTAGATAATAAAATTCTAACTGACAGCCGTATAAATGGAGCCTCGTCAGTGGCGTTTTCTAAAACAGCTGCCATTGACCCGGATCAACCTGCATATACTTTTGTTCCATTAAGATCTCTATCTAGTGCTGATTCAGGTGGTGGCTGTGGATTAGTAAAACGAATGTATGAAAGTAAGCAGCCTCCAAAAATTGGGCGAGGTGGTGCGAAAGCTCCAGTAGGTATATCTTGGTCATTACTTATGGTTTTAGGCTTGTTTGCAGCTCCATTTGTTGTAGCCAGTGTTATGCGCACGCAAAGTAAAGAGCCGCAAGTGAATCGAAGAAAGCATGAAAGGTTTAGCATTGAGTCCAGTGTGTCACTAAATGTTAATGGTGAAAACGTGAAAGGTTCAGTGAGCTGCATCTCTGCCGGTGGCGTTCAATTATCCACAGGAGCTCTTCTTGAAAAGGGTGGAGTTGTGAAAATGGTGATTAGCAGTCCAGATGGCAGCGAGCAAATTGAAGTGGCTGGTCAGATTGTTTGGGAAAAAGACAAAGAGTCTTATGGTGTACAATTTAAAAATGTACAAGAGGCTGTGAGTTCGCAAATTAATGAGTGGACAGAGTCATTAGAGCCAGAAGCCAGTGAATCATAAATAAAAGTAAAATTTAAATTAAAAAAGCACAACTAATATGTTGTGTTTTTTTTTAATTTTTAAGCTATATAAGAAGGAGTGCAAACTATATTAGAGGAACTACTTGGAAATTAAAGTTCTTTTAGCGCTGAATACAAATGGGAATTGCACCTCTGCGATGCGCTTATTGTTTGATTTGGGAAAGCTCCAGGTGCGGATTTTTTTAGCTAAGCAATTACTTACAAACCGATCAATGGTTTTCACAGTTTTTACATGGGTGGCTCTGCCATCAGGGTGAACATTCCACTTCATAATAACTTTTCCATAAGCATTAAAACCTTCTGCTAAGTAACTTTGATAACAGTTATTAATATCTTGTTTGTTTTTCTTTAGTGTTTGATGCACTTGCTTGTTTGTCACAGTGAGTGAGCTATTTGCGAAAGAAAAATTTGAAAAAATAAGCAAGGTGAGTAAGGCTATAACTAGTTTCATGGGTCTAGTATATTAAGCATTCATTAAGAAGTAAATGTATTATTTCAAGCTTTAGTCTTACTGCTTTAGTATTAATTTTTATAAACTAGACTATTTATACGAGACCTTCTCCCGGAAGGGGACTTGGACTAGGTAGCTCTGTGATGTCAACTTTGTTAGAATTAAGCTATTGGTTTATTTTACACTAAATAGGTTTGCCTATTTATTATTATTTATTTCTTTTATGCTATGTTTACCCATGGGCTGTGGTGGTGGGTTTGACCCTAACAATGTTGGTGGTTCTGGTGGTAGCGGCTCAAATATACCACCTAAATCCTGGGGCTTTGATTCTCCTGCAAACTATACTTTTAATAGCACGCAAGTGGAAGTAACAGGAAGTGCTGCAAAAATTAAACGAGTCAATTATGAAGTAGATACGGCCGGTGAATTTGCTGCAGGTACGCATTATGGTACTGCTTATAGCGGTGGACACTTAACCTTAGTGACAGGGACAGCAACTAGTGAATTAAATGCTGTGACAACACCAAAATTTGCAGATTTAGTCGCCTACTGGAAGTTTGAAGGAGACTTTACTGACAGCTCCACAGAAAGCAATGACGGCACAGCTATTGGTGATGCCGCTGTTGATGCAAGTTCATTTATGGTGGGAAGTGGAAGTGCAACATTTGATGGCGTAGGTGATTATATCACCGTGGCAGATGGCAATAGTTTAGATTTAGATTTGGCTTCAAATTTTACAATCTCTGCATGGGTAAAAAGTAATGCAACAGGAGCGAATGATAGGATTGTTGCCAAAGAATGTTTTGATGTCTCCTACATACAGTCTTCATTTTACTTAACTACTAATATTTCAGATGGGTATAGCTTTGGTATATCAACAGATGGAACAACATTTAGCCCCGCAGCCAACACTCCTGTGGCTTTTAAACCGGGTGAATGGAAGCATGTTGTTGGAACCTATGATGGTGTGAATCTTAAGGTTTATGTTGATAGTGTTTTAATGAATACAAGAGCTAGAACTGGAAGTGTTTTTAATGGAACAACAGATGTGTCAATCGGTGCAAGGACTGGCAGTGCTACTTGTAATGTTGGAGCAGCCTATTTTGATGGAAATATAGATGATGTGGCCATTTGGAAAAGTACATTGTCTGAGGATGAGGTTTCATCAGTTTATAATCAACAAAAGCAAAGGTACTTTGGTTATTTTGATTCTGATATTTTAGACTCAGGCACGCCCATCTCTCCTTGGCCATCACTTGAGTGGACAGCGGACTTACCTTACTTTAAAGAGCTGACTGGTGATGTTAATAATGATGGTGTTCCAGACAGTGAAAGTGCAACAGTGGCGAACTATACAAGTTTGGTTGGTTCAAGTGGCTCAACTTCAGATAATAACTTAATGAACTCTCTAATTTTATTATATAGATTTAATGGGTTGGCTGATTATACGGGAGTTGCCGATGAAGTGACAGACTATGCTCGTAATACACCGGCCTTAGATAATAGCGGTGTTGCCATTGGTGGTAATATTAGTTCTGCTAAAGGAATGTTCCTTCAAGGTCGAGAGTTTGATGGCTCTGGTAAAAGTATAACTGTTTCCAGTTTTAACTCTAACCCAGTATTTACGGCTGATAAATCATTTTCATTTTGGTTAAAACTCAACCCAACACAAGCAGACACAACAAGTACAACAAATACTATATTATTAGATGGTGATGGCACTAGAACTTTTAAAATAGGCGTGCATAATCAAACTGCTCTGGCCGCTGATATTGGGAAAATATTTATTGAAGCTAGTGATGGAGCAACTACACCAACTTTAACAAGTACTAAATTGCTAAATGATGGAAAGTTTCATCATATAACTATTATGAGTGGTGGAAACTTAAGGTTATTTATTGATGGTGAGTTTGAAGGAAGTGTAATTAATTCGACCATAGGAACTTATGGTGGAGCATATACGTTTAACATCAGTGCGGCTGTTGAAGGTTTCTCAGGTGTGATTGACGAATTGGCTTATTGGGCAAGAGCTTTACATTTTAATATTGGAACTTCAGTTTCCCATGAGGCTGAACAACTTTATTTAAGAGGTGCTAATCGTATTAAAACATTGGTAAAAAGTTGTATTGACCCTGCTTGTAATTGTGTTGGCTTCGGAGTAGGTGGTAATACCACAGATTGTGATGGGGATACCACTCCAAATGCATCAGATAATGATGATTTGTTTTTCTCTAAATGGTTAGGGCCAAATAATACTGCCAACACTTTTTTCTCTGAACTTCATAACAATACAAGCATTAATGCTAGTGGCGAGGCTGATGGAGAAGTAAATA